>DATKDW010000052.1 GCA_035512495.1 Acidimicrobiales bacterium | reverse complement strand
CAGAAACGTTTGTGGCGTTTCTTTTTGGTGCCCTGTTTTACGAGTCTGAGCAACTCGGGTCGCACATACGGCTTCCGGTCTCAGCGTCGAAACCGATCAGCCCCAGATCTCAAGGTGCAGCACCCCGTCGCCGGGGGATCGCCAGTGTACCGGTCGAGGCCCCTGGTCAGTCGCCGTACTTGGCGGCCCGGGCGATGGCCCGATCGGCGTCTCGGTCGGCATCGCGCTTGGCGATGGCCTGGCGCTTGTCGGCCTTGTGGCGGCCCCGGCCGACGGCGATCTCCACCTTCACCCGCCCGTCCTTGAGGTAGAGCGACAGGGGCACCAGGGTGATGTGCTCTTGCTCGGTGCGGTGCCGCAGTCGGTCGAGCTCGGCCCGGTGGAGGAGGAGCTTGCGATCGCGGTCGTGGGCGTGGCCGTCGAAGGCGGCCGAGTGGCTGTAGGACGAGATCCGCAGCCCGACGAGCCACGCCTCGCTGCCGATGACGCGGGCGTAGGCGTCGGAGAGCTGCACCTTCGACTCGCGCAGGGCCTTGACCTCGCTGCCCTGGAGCACGAGGCCGCACTCGTAGGTGTCGCTCAGCTCGTAGTCGCGCCGGGCCTGGCGATTGGTGGCGAGCACCCGGTTGTTCTCGTCGACCTTGGGCGCCATGGCGGTCAGAGGCTACCGGCGGCGGGCCCGGACGCCTGCGCCGATAACCTGCGCGGCGCTGTGCTCACCATCACCCGCACCCACTGGCTCCAGATGGTCGGCCACAGCCTCGACGGCCTGCCCGACGAGGCCTGTGGCCTGCTCGTCGGCTCCGAAGGGTCCGCCGGCGCCAGGGTGGAGGCCTTCGTGGCCTGCCGCAACGCCGACGAGTCCTCGCGAACCTTCTCCATCGGCCCCGACGGGTGGGAGGCCGCCGACGCTGTCATCGGCGACCGTCCGCTGGAGATCTTGGGCGTGGTCCACTCCCACACCCACACCGACGCCTACCCGTCGCCGACCGACGTCGACAAGGCCGCCAACCCGCTGCTCGAGGGCTGGCACTGGGTCCTGGTGTCGCTTCGCGAGCCCGAACCGGTGCTGCGTTCGTACGTGATCACCGACGGCACGATCGTCGAGGAACCGATCGCCGTCGTGGGTCGGTAGAATCCCGATGCAGTCGGTCGGATTTCGACCGGCGAACCCCGAACCCCGGAGGAACGAGCGTGTCGGTCACCGTCCGCCTGCCCACCATCATGCGCACCCAGGCCGGCGGCCAGGCCGAGGTCTCGGCCGAGGGGACGACCGTCGGCGAGGTCGTCGAGGACCTCATCCGCCAGTTCCCCGGCACGGCCAAGCACCTGCACGCGCCCGACGGCGGTCTGCACCGCTTCGTCAACATCTACGTGGACGACGACGACATCCGCTACCTCCAGGGCCCCGAGACGCCCGTGGCCGACGGCGCCCAGGTCTCCATCCTGCCGGCGGTCGCCGGCGGCTCCGGGTAGCGGTCCGTGGCGCCCTACGACTCCGTCCTCGACCTCATCGGCAACACGCCGCTGGTCGAGATCAGCCAGCTCAGCCCCAACCCCCGGGCGCGCATCTTCGCCAAGCTCGAGGGCCAGAACCCGGGCGGGTCGGTCAAGGACCGCGCCGCCAAGTGGATGGTCGAGGAGGCCGAGAAGGACGGGCGCCTGACCCCGGGCAAGACCATCCTCGAGTCGTCGTCGGGCAACACCGGCATCGCCTTGGCCATGATCGCCAAGATGCGCGGCTACCCCTTCAAGGTGGTCCTGCCGGAGAACGTCAGCATCGAGCGCCGGCAGCTCCTCGGGGTGTGGGGGGCCGAGATCATCGACTCGCCCGGCGGTGAGGGCTCCAACGGGGCCATGCGGCGGGCGCAGACGCTGGCCGAGGAGCACCCCGACTGGTTCTTCCCGTACCAGTACGCCAACCCGGCCAACCCCCGGGCCCACTACGAGGGCACCGGCCCCGAGATCTGGCGCGACTGCCCCGAGATCACCCACTTCATCGCCGGCCTCGGCACCGCCGGCACCCTCATGGGCGTGGGCCGGTTCCTCAAGGAGCGCAACCCCGACATCCAGCTGTGGGCGATAGAGCCGCCGGCGGGGGAGATGGTCGACGGGCTGAAGAACCTCGACGAGGGCTTCATCCCGCCGGTGTTCACCGACAACGACGGCTTCGAGCTGCTCGACCGCAAGATGATCGTGCGACCCCGCGAGTCGATCGAGTGGACCCGCCGCCTCACCGAGGTCGGCATCTTCGCCGGCATCTCGTCGGGCGCCATCATGGCTGCCGCCGTCAAGTGCGCGGCGGCCATCCCCGAGGGAGAGGAGGCCATCATCGTCACGATCGTCTGCGACGGCGGGTGGAAGTACCTCTCCACCGGTGCCTGGACCGACGACCTCGACGAGGTCGAGGAGCGGGCCAAGCGGGTCATCTACTTCTGATCGGGTCTGGCTCGTGAGGTCGTCCTGGTGCCGCCACCGGGAAGGAGGAGGCGTAGCGTCACCGGTCGTGGACGGTCGGCCCATCGCAATGTTCGACAGCGGCTTTGGTGGCCTCACCGTGGCCCGGGCCCTCATCGACGTGCTCCCCGCCGAGCACCTCGTCTACCTGGGCGACACCCTGCGCTACCCCTACGGGCCCCGCCCGCTCGGGGAGGTCCAGGCCTTCGCCTACCAGATCGCCACTCACCTCGTCGACCGTCACGACGCCAAGCTGGTGGTGGTGGCGTGCAACACCGCCACCGCTGCGGCCCTCGAGGACCTGCGCTACGAGCTGCCGGTGCCGGTTGTGGGCGTCATCGGCCCCGGGGTGCGGGCGGTGGTCGCTGCCACCCGCAGCCGGCGGGTCGGGGTCATCGCCACCGTCGGGACGGTGGCGTCGGGCGCCTACCAGCGAGCTGTGGCCGCCACCGACGACGAGGTGACGCTCGCCTGCGCGGCGTGCCCGGGCTTCGTGGAGTTCGTCGAGCGGGGCGAGACCACGAGCGACCAGGTGCACGTGCTGGCCGAGCGCCTCCTCGAACCCGTGCGCCGGGCGGAGGTCGACGCCCTCCTCCTCGGCTGCACCCACTACCCCTTCCTCGCCCGCACCATCAGCGACGTCATGGGCCGCGACGTGGTCCTCGTGTCGTCGGCCGACGAGACCGCCTTCGAGGTGGCCACCCTCCTTCGGAGCCTCGGCATCGCCCGAGATCCCGACGCCGGGCCGGGTCGCCACCTGTTCTGCTCGTCCGGCGACATCGACGTCTTCGCCGACCTCGGGCGCCGACTGCTCGGTCCCGAGCTGGGTCGCGTGGAGCGGGTCGTCTGGTAGCTGGGTCGCTTGGAGCAGGTCGTCTGGTAGCTGGGGAGCGGACGGGGTGCTCGGATCTTCGCTCCAGTGCTTCGCTGCGCTCAGCAAGTCGCTGCGATCCGACACCCCGTCCGCTCTGCTTCCTCCGTCCGCTCGCTCCCGGGCCGTGTCCATCGGTGCGGCTTCGCCGCGCTCTTGTATGGGCTCGTAGCATCGGGGCCCCATGGGCCTCTCCCTCACCGTGCTCGGCTGCGACGGTTCGTACGCGTCAGCGGGCGGTGCGTGCAGCGGGTACCTGGTGCGCAGTGGGTCCACGGCGCTGTGGCTCGATGCCGGAGCGGGGACGCTGGCGAACCTGCAACGTCACCTCGATCTCGACGAGCTCGACGGCATCGTCCTGAGCCACGCCCACCCCGACCACTGGGTCGACGTGCTGCCGTTCCACAACGTCGCCCGCTACATCAAGCCCCGCACCGGGCTGCCCGTGTGGTCGCCGGCGAGGGTGCGCGAGCTCGCCGGCGAGGTCAACGGCGACCTGGCCCCCGCCTTCACCTGGGAGTCCGTCTCCTCCGGTGACTCGGTGTCCCTCGACGGGCTGACCATCACGTTCTCCCGCACCGACCACCCGGGGGAGACGCTCGCCGTGCGGGTCGACGACGGCGAGGGGGCCTCGATCGGCTACTCGGCCGACACCGGTCCGGGGTGGTCGCTCTCCGAGCTCGGACCCGACCTCGACCTCGCCCTCTGCGAGGCCACCCTCGCGCCCCAGGACGAGCGGCGGGTGCAGCACCTCTCCGCCCGCCAGGCCGGGGCCTCGGCCCACGCCGCCGGGGCGGGCCGCCTGGTCCTGACCCACCTCCAGCCCGGGCTCGACGCCGAGTCGTCCCGGGCCGACGCCACCGCCGCCTTCGGCGGCCCGGTGGACGTCGCTGCCATCGACGACACCTACCAGATCGGAACCCCATGACACGACACGACGGCCGCACACCCGGCGAGCTCCGCCCCATCACCTTCGAGCGCGACTTCACCGAGTTCGCTGCCGGCTCGGTGCTGGTGAGCTTCGGCAAGACCAGGGTGCTGTGCACCGCCTCGGTCGACGACGACGTGCCCCGCTGGCTGAAGGGCACCGGCCGAGGGTGGGTGACCGCCGAGTACTCGCTCCTCCCGGGCTCGACGGGCGAGCGCGTGACGCGGGAGGCCGCCAAGGGCAAGCAGTCGGGGCGCACCCAGGAGATCCAGCGCCTCATCGGACGGTCGCTGCGCTCCGTCACCGACCTGACCCTGATGCCCGAGGTCCAGATCGTGGTCGACTGCGATGTCCTCCAGGCCGACGGCGGCACCCGCACCGCCGCGATCTGCGGCGGCTACGTGGCTCTCCACGACGCCCTCTCCCGCCTGATGGGCACCGGCCGGCTCTCGGCCCACCCCCTCACCGAGGCGTGCGCCGCCATCTCGGTCGGCATCGTCGACGGCACGCCGCTGCTCGACCTTCCCTACATCGAGGACTCCAAGGCGCAGGTCGACATGAACGTGGTGATGACCGCCAGCGGTCGCTTCATCGAGGTCCAGGGGACCGCCGAGGGGGTGGCCTTCACCCGCGAGGAGCTCGACTCGCTGCTCGGCCTCGCCACCGACGGCATCACCGAGATCCTCCAGCTGCAGGAGAAGGTCCTGGCCGAGCCGCCGGCTCCCCGAGGGGCGTGAGGCTGGTCCTCGCCAGCGCCAACCCCCACAAGGCGCGCGAGATCCGGGCGGTCCTGGAGGCGGCGGCCCCGTGGGTCGATCTCCTCGCTCGCCCGGCCGGCGTGCCCGACGTGGTGGAGGACGGCGAGACCCTCCTCGACAACGCCCGCCTCAAGGCACGTGCCCTCGTGTCGGCCACCGGTGAGGCGGCGGTGGCCGACGACACCGGCCTCGAGGTCGACGCCCTCGGCGGCGCGCCGGGGGTGCGCACGGCCCGCTTCGCCGGCGAGGGGGCCACCGACGCCGACAACGTGGTCAAGCTGCTCGCCGAGCTCGAGGGGCTGGCCCCGACGCGTCGCTCCGCCCGCTTCCGGGCGGTGGCCCTGGTGGCCTTCCCCGACGGGCGGGAGCTGGCGGCCGAGGGGGTCGTGGAGGGACGCATCACCGATGCCCCGAGGGGCTCGGCCGGCTTCGGCTACGACCCCGTCTTCGTCCCCACCGAGGGCGACGGCCGCACGCTCGCCGAGCTGGCCGAGTCGGGCCCCGAGGCCAAGCACGCCGTCTCCCACCGGGGGCGCTCCCTGCGGGCCCTGGCCAGCCAGCTCGCCGCCCTGCACACCTGACCCGAAGCGTTCTCGGCACATCCGTTGCCGCCCGCGCACCATCCACGTGCCGAGAACGGCAGGGCACGTGCGGGCCAGCCAGCTCGCCGCCCTGCGCGCCCGGCCACCAACCCGTTCTCGGCACATCCGTTGCTGCCCGCGCACCATCCACGTGCCGAGAACCGGGGACTGGCGGACCTCTTCCCGGTCGAGCATGATCGACGACGTCTTCCCCGGGGCGCGTGGCGGCGCGCGGAGAGCCCGACACCGGGAGGAAGACCGATGGTGGATGTCGATAAGCGGGTCGCGCAGCGGGCCGAGCGCCAGCACGGCGTCGTGGGGCGTGGCCAAGCCCGAGCCGATGGCATGGCCGACCACGTGCTGCGCCGGCGGAGTGATGCAGGCAGGCTCGTGCGGGTGCAGCCGGGGGTGTACCGGGCAGCCGGCGCGCCGGTCACCTGGCACCAGCGGGTGCGGGCAGCGTGCCTCGCCGGCGGTGAGGGGGCGGTGGCGTCGCACCGCACGGCGGCCCGGATGTGGGGCCTCCACGAGACCGAGGTCGTCGAGATCAGCGTGCCCCGGCGACGCCTCCCGCGACCGCAGGGGGTGATCGTGCACCGCTCGGGCGACCTCGCTCCCGGGCATGCCACGAGTCGAGGGGCGGTGCCGGTCACCAACCCTCTGAGGACGCTGGTCGACCTGGGCGCCGCCTTACCCGCGCCGCTGGTGGAGGACGCCCTCGACCGTGGGCTGGCGGCCCGCCTCGTCACCGTCGCGGGGGTGGAGTGGATGCTGAACGAGGTGGCCCGGCGCGGCCGCGCCGGCGCCGGCGTGATGCGCTCCATCCTCGACGACAGGGCTCTCGGCACGGAGCCGCCCGATGGCCTGCTGGAGCCCCGCATGGCCCGCTTGCTCCGCGGCACCTCGCTGCCACCCGCCGAGTTCCAGTGGACGGTGCTCGACGCCCAGGGACGCTTCGTCGCCCGCGTCGACTTCGCCTACCCGTCCCACCGCCTCGCCATCGAGGTCGACGGCTACGAGAAGCGCGCCAGCCCCGCGGCGATGCGTCACGACCTCCGGCGTCAAAACGCGCTCGTCGCCCTCGGCTGGACGGTGGTGCGCTTCACCTGGGTCGATGTGGTGAGGACCCCAGGGCGCGTCGCCGCAGACATCACCGCTGCCCTCGACGCCATCCGAGCCTGAGCCCGACCCGCCCCGGTTCTCGGCACGCCACTCGCTGCCCGCGCACGCTCGACGTGCCGAGAACGCCTGGCCGCGCTGCTACCAGCCCCGGAGGTCGACGGGCCAGGACTCGAGGACCTCGTCGTCTCGTACCACGTGCAGGTGCTCGTGGTAGGCGACGGTGGGGTCGACGTGGGCGGGTAGCAACCGGACACGGTCGCCGACGGTGGGCTCAGTGCCCTCGGCGGGGGCGAACACCACGTGCTCGTCGGAGACGAGCAGGACCTCGCCGGCGCCGTCGGCCATGGTCGGGTTGCCGTGGTCCATGCCCAGCGACTTCAGTCCGGCATCGCAGACGGCCCAGCGGCGTGAGACCGAGATCACGGTCGCGACGAGGCTCAGGGCGGGCGCGAACTCCGGCGTCATCGGGGCGAAGGTGGTGTCCATGAGGGCGTAGGAGCCGGCCTGGAGCTCGGTGACCCAGGGGTTGAGGTCCCAGCTGACGGTGGCGCCGCCCGAGATGACGTCGCCGCCGACGGCGTCGGCGGCGGCGACGAGCTTGGTCATCGCCGCCTCCACCGCCGCCGCCCGCTCGGCCCGGTCCTCGATGATCGTCACGTGGCCCTCGTAGCCCATGACGCCACGGACCTCGAGGCCGCGTGACCGGGCGAGGTCGGCGAGGCGACCGGCGTCGTCAGGCCGGCAGCCGCAGCGGGGGAGTCCCACGTTCACGTCGATCAGGACCTCCCGGACCCCACCGGCGGCCGCCGCCTCGACCGTGGCCTCCGAGTCGACCGCCAGGGTGACCCGGGCCCCACCGGCGGCCGCGGCGCCGAGCCGGCGGGCGTCGACGACCTCGTTGGCCAGCAGCAGGTCGTGGCCGAGGCCGGCGGCTGCCATCCCCTCGACCTCGCGGACCGTGGCGCAGGTGAACCCCAGGTGCCCGGCGGCGGCCTGCCGGGCCGCCAGCAGGGTGGTCTTGTGCGCCTTCACGTGCGGGCGCAGCCGCGGGCCGGGCAACCGTGCCGCCATGGTGGCGATGTTGTCGTCGAGCCGGTCGGCGTCGACAACGAGGGCGGGGGTGGTGAGGTCGGCGACGTGCATGGCCGGACGCTACCGGGCCGCCATCGGGAGCTGACGTCCGAGGTGGCGTTCCATGACGCGCTTCGCGTCCCTATTTTTTCACTACGGGTGTTGTCGGAACGTTGTCTCAACCGCGAAGAGTGGTGGTCCCGATAGTCAAGTCATGACCCGGACTACCTCGCACCTCATCCTCTCGGCACTCCTCGCAGTAGTCATCTGGTTCGCCGGCATCGTCCCCGGGATGGCCAGCTCCTGCACCGACGAGTGCGAGTTCACCGCCGCCAGCGCCCCGGACCCCGCCGCCGCAGCCCAGCAGATGCTCCGCCTGATCAACGAGGAGCGCACCAGCCGGGGACTCCCCGCCGCTTCGATGCGCTCCGACGTGGTGGACATCGCCACCGGCCACTCCCGGGCGATGTCCGAGGACAAGGTGCTGCGCCACAACGACGCCTACTTCACCGAGGAGACCCGCCAGCGCCTCGACGCCAGGGCGCTGGGCGAGAACGTCGCCTACAACGGCAGCGTCGACGACATGCACCGTCGCCTGATGGCGAGCGAGGGCCACCGCAACAACATCCTCGACGCCCGCTTCACCGTCGTCGGCCTCGCCATGGTCCACGACGGCCGCCTCTGGTGGGGCACCCACAACTTCGTGCAGCCGGCCAGCGCCCCGGCGCCCGCCCCGGCTCCTGCTCCTGCCCCGGCCCCGGCCCCGGCCCCGGCTCCCGCTCCGGCCCCGACCCCGGCGCCTGCCCCGGCCCCGGCCCCGGCCCCTGCTCCCGCTCCGACCCCGGCGCCCGCCCCGGCCCCTGCTCCCGCTCCGACCCCGGCTGCGGCTGCGGCTGCGGCTCCGGCTCCCGAGTCGGAGCCGCTCGAGGTCGCCGTCCCGGTCGCCGACGCCGACGCCGACGCCGAGCTCGCAGGTCGTGCGGTGGGGATGACCGCCGCCGGCGAGGCCGTCGAGGTCGACCTCCAGTCGGGACTGTTCCCCAGCATCGCCCCCCACGCCGCCGTCGCCCTCCTTGCGGCTCTCGGCCTCCTCGCCAACGGCGTGGTGCTCGTCCGGCGACGGGTGCGGGTGGCGCAGTATCCTCGGCGCCTCAGCGGGCGCGTGGTGGAACTGGCAGACACGCTGGCTTTAGGTGCCAGTGCCTCACGGCATGAGAGTTCGAATCTCTCCGCGCCCACCCCTTCTCGGCCGTGAGCGTGCTGGTCACGGTGTTGCGGCTCTGGGATGACACGAAGTCACCGCCCGGCTGCTGCTCCCGCGCGTTCCGGTCTGCTCCAGGGGCCGGCTTCGGTAGGGCCTTACGACCTATGGCCGTCGCCATGCCCTGCTCCTTATCGTCCCTTTTGTTCCCGACGGTGACGAAGGGATTCGACTTGAGGTTCCGCAAGCGGGTGGCGTCGATTGTCTGCGTGCTCCTCGCGCTGACACTGGGCGTCGCCGCACCGGCTCTAGCTGAACCCTCGGGCGAAGCGAGCTACGAATCGGCCGTCGTGGGTGGGGAAGACGCTCCACCCGGAAGCTTTCCCTTCATCGTGGCGCTTGCCAGGCCAGGCCCCGGACCCTTCGGCGATCGGTTCTACTGCGGCGGCACACTGATCGGCCGTGGCCACTGGGTGCTGACGGCAGCCCATTGCGTGACAGAGTTCGTCGACAGCCCCAGCAGTCTCGAGATGGTGATCGGACGACAAGACCTCTACGCCAATGACGGGGAGAGCATCGTCCCGAAGCACATCTACGTGCACCCCGACTACCGACCGACCACGGCTCACCCGCACGACTTGGCGCTGATCCAACTTCCGTATCAGTCGCGATATCAATCCATCGCTCGCATGGGAACAGACGAACCAGTCTGGAACGACGACGACGGTGTGGTCGCTGGCTGGGGAAGCAGAGACCCGCGCGGAGGTTCCTATCCAGCTCGTCTTCAGAGCGCGTCGCTTCCCATTTGGAGCGATGGTTACTGTCAGTCATGGACCGACAAGTACACAATCGGCGTCAACATGTGTGCCGGCAGCTCTGAGCGGACAGCCTGCGACGGCGACAGCGGTGGCCCCTTGTTGGCGTACAACGACAGCGGTTGGCTTGTCGTTGCTGGCATCGTGAGCTTCGGCCGTTCGCCTTGCGGAAGTGCGCCCGGCAACTTCACTCGGGTCGGCACATACGTCCACTGGATCACCAACCTGCAACAACAAGTAGGCGAGAACGGTGGAAACCCTCCGCAGAGCGATCCGTCCCCGGCTGAGCCACCCGCGCCATCCGGTCACTGGATGGTCACCTCCGACGGCCAGGTGTTCGCGTTCGGCGACAGCCGGTGGCACGGTGACTGGCGCGGACAGCCCCACCCAACCGTCGGCATCGCGAGTCGTCCTGGCGGAGCCGGGTACTGGCTCGTCGACGACCGAGGAACGGTTGGAGTCTTCGGCCTCGCTCCTCACCGGGGGAGCGTTCCCGCCGGTGCCCTGCGACCGGGCGAGCGGGTCTCGACCATCGCCGCGCTGCCAACAGGCGATGGCTACTGGATCTTCACGACCCTTGGACGCGTGTTCCCGTTCGGAACAGCTGTCCATCATGGCGATCTCGGCCAGGTAAAGCTGAATGGTCCGGTCGTCGCAGCCGCTGCCACACCCTCGGGGCGCGGGTACTACATGGTTGGCACAGACGGTGGTGTGTTCACCTTCGGTGATGCGGCGTTTCGGGGCAGCACGGGGTCGATGCGGCTCAACCAGCCCGTCAATGCGATCGTCCCGGACCACGATGGATCGGGTTACTGGCTCGTCGCCTCCGATGGCGGGATCTTCGCTTTCGATGCTCCGTTCCATGGCTCGATGGGCGGGACGCCGCTCAACCGCGCGGTGGTCGGAATGAGCAGCCCCGGGACGAGCGGCTATCTGATGGTTGGCGCTGACGGCGGCATCTTTACGTTCGGTGGGGTGGAGTTCCACGGCTCACTGGGATCTTCACCGCCGTCACATCCGGTCCGGGCCGTCGACACCCTCCGCCCGTCGTAACGCGAGTTCGAGTCTCTCCGCGCCCACCCCTTCTCGGCAGTGAACGTGACCCCGAGGGCGATCGTCAGGCGAGGGTGGCGGTGAGGGTGATGGTGGTGCCGGTGAGTGCCTTGCTCACCGGGCACCCGGCCTTGGCGCCCTCGGCGGCCTCGGTGAACGCCTCCGGCGACAGCCCCGGCACCTCGCCCTTCACCGTGAGGTGGACCCCCGTGATGCCCTCACCGGGCTGGAACGTCACGGCGGCGGTCGTCTCGAGTCGCTCGGGCGGTGTCCCCGCCTTGGTGAGGGCGCTCGACAGCGCCATGGAGTAACACGACGAGTGGGCGGCGCCGATGAGCTCCTCGGGGCTGGTGCGCCCGGCGGGGTCCTCGGCGCGCGACGCCCAGGTGACGTCGAAGCCGCCGAGACCGGACGACTCGAGCTCGACACGGCCCTGGCCCTCGGTCAGGGAGCCCTGCCAGGTCGTGGTGGCGGTGCGGGTGGTGGGCATCGGTACCTCGCTTCGTTGGTCGTGCGGTCGACGCCAACGTAGGCGGGTCCACGTCACCTGCGGGCGCCGGCCCGCGCCCACCAGGTCCTGGGCGCCGTGCGTGGGGCGCGGCGTCGCCCGGTAGCCTCCCTCGACATGGACCCCGCGCTCCCCGGCCCCCTGACCGCCCCGGTCATGAAGGACCTCAACACCTCGCCCCAGATGGAGGTCTTCAACCGCCTCCTCCAGGATCGGATCGTCGTCCTCGGCAGCGAGGTGGACGATCAGGTCGCCAACATGGTCATCGCCCAGCTGCTGTACCTCGAGGGTCAGGACGACTCGAAGGACATCTGGCTGTACATCAACAGCCCCGGGGGCGTGGTCACCGCCGGCATGGCCATGTACGACACCATGCAGTTCGTCAAGTGCGACGTGGCGACGATCTGCATGGGCCTGGCCGCCTCGATGGGCCAGTTCCTGCTGTGCGCCGGGGCCGCCGGCAAGCGCTACAGCCTCCCGCACGCCCGGATCATGATGCACCAGCCCTCCGGCGGGGTCCGGGGCCAGGCGAGCGACATCGCCATCCAGGCCGAGCAGATGGCCTACACCAAGCGCATCCTCATGGAGCGCATCTCGCACCACACCGGGCAGGCGGTGGACCAGATCGAGGCCGACTCCGACCGCGACCGGTGGTTCTCGGCCGAAGCCGCCAAGGACTACGGCCTCATCGACCACGTGATCACCAAGCGGGGCCAGTCAGGGTCCTGATCGAGGTCCGCCGGCCCGTCGCCGACGGCTCGGTGTCACACGCGCCTGCCATCCTCGTTGCATGCACCGGGGCGACGACGGCACGCTGATCCTCAGCCCGACCGACCTGGTCGGGCACTTGGCGTGCGAGCACCTCACCACCCTCGAGCAGCTCCGGGCGGCGGGGGGCACCGAGCGCCCCGAACCACGTCCCGACGACCTCCGGGAGGTCGACGTCCTTCGTCGTCGCGGCGAGGAGCACGAGGCCGCCGAGCTGGCTCGGCTCGAGGCGCTCGGCCTGCGCATCGCCCGCATCGATCCCGCCCCGCCCACCGTCGCCGGGCTCCGCCGGGCTGAGGCCCGCACCGCGGCGGCCATGGCCGAGGGGGTCGACGTGGTCTTCCAGGCCTCGTTCTTCGACGGACGCTGGCGAGGCCAGGCCGACTTCCTCCATCGCGTCCCCGGCGAGACGGCACTCGGACCGTGGGGCTACGAGGTCGTCGACACCAAGCTGGCGCGGCGGGCCAAGCCCGACGCCCTGCTCCAGATGTGCTCCTACACCGAGCACGTCACCCGCATCCAAGGGGTGGCACCGGAGACCATGGCCGTGGTGACGGGCGACGGCGGCCTCCACCGGTTCCGCGTCGCCGACGCCATGGCGTACTTCCGCGCCGCCCGGTCGCGCCTCGAGGCGGCCCTCGCCGCCGGCGCCACCGGTGACGCCACCTATCCCCTCCGGGTCGACCATTGCCGAGGGTGTCCGTGGGACCACCGCTGCGACGAGCAACGCCGGGCCGACGACCACCTGTCGCTCGTCGCCGGGATGCGGCGCGACATGCTCCCGAAGCTGGCGTCGGAGGGCATCACCACCGTCGCCGAGCTCGCCGCCAGCCCCCTCGGTGCACCGGTGCGGCGGATGGGGCTGGCCACGGTCGACCGCCTGCGCCACCAGGCCCGCCTCCAGCTCCTCCAGCGGGCCGACGGCCGGGTCCGCCACGAGCTGGTGGAGGCCGGCCGCGACCCTGCGGCCGACGACGACGCCGATGTCGCTCCCTCGGGCCTGTCGTGGCTCCCCGAGCCCTCGCCGGGTGACGTCTTCTTCGACATCGAGGGCGACCCGTGGGTGGGGGAGGACGGTCTCGAGTACCTCTTCGGCCTCGTCCTGGACGCGCCAGAGGGCGACGACGCCTGCTTCGTGCCGGTGTGGGCCCACAGCCACCTCGAGGAGAAGCGGGCGTTCGAGGCGGTCGTCGACCTCCTGGTGGCCCGCCTCGACGCTCACCCCGACATGCACGTGTACCACTACGCGCCCTACGAGGTGACGGCGTTGCGGACCCTCATGGGCCGTCACGCCACCCGGGGTGCCGAGCTCGACCGCCTCCTGCGCGCCGAGGTCTTCGTCGACCTCTACCGGGTCGTGCGCCACTCGGTCCGGGTCTCCCAGGAGGGCTACGGCCTCAAGAAGCTCGAGCCGCTCTACCTCGGGCAGCGGGAGGGGGCCATCACCGACGGCGGCTCGAGCATCGTCGAGTACGAGCGGTTCCTCTCCACCGGCGACGAGGCGATCCTCGCCGACATCGAGGCCTACAACCGGGTCGACTGCGAGTCCACCCTCGGCCTGCGCGACTGGCTCGAGGAGCGCCGTGGCGAGCTCGAGGCGCTGCGGGGCCGTCCCCTCCCGCGGCCCGCGCCACGGGAAGGCGAGCCGAGCGCCGACCAGGCGGCGGCCGAGGCCGCCACCGCGGCCCTCGCCTCCGGTCTCCTCCACGGTGTTCCCGAGGAACCGCACGAGCGCGACGCCGCCGAGGCCGGCCTCGCCCTGCTGTCGGGCCTGGTCGACCACCACCGGCGGGAAGCCCGCCCGGCGTGGTGGTGGCACTTCGAGCGCCTCGAGCGCACCCCCGAGGAGCTGGTCGACGATCACGACTCGATCGGGTCGCTGCGCCCGGAGGGCGAGGTCGGCCGCGTCGCCCGGTCGGTGGTGCACCGGTACTGCTTCGACCCTCGCCAGGAGCACAAGCTCCGGGTGGGCGACGCGCCGCTCGACCCGGCCACGGGTAGGGGCGCGGGCACCGTGGAGGCCCTCGACGCCGCGTCCGGCACCGTCGACCTGCGCCGGTCGGCCACCTCCGTCGCGCCTCATCCTCGTGCCCTCATCCCGCCACGCCCCCTCGACGACAAGGTGATGCGCCAGGCGATCGGGGTGCTCGGCACCTGGGTGGTCGAACACGGCCTCGACTCGGACCGGCCCGAGCACCGGGCGGCGCGCGACCTGCTCCTCCGTCGCCCACCCCGCGTCCGTGGCCACGAGGCCGGCACCGCGCTGGTCCCGCCCGACGAGGACCCCTCCGCCGCCGCCCGCCGCCTGGTGCCCCTGCTCGACGGCGCCGTGCTCGCCATCCAGGGGCCGCCCGGTTCCGGCAAGACCTGGATCGGGGCGGCGCTGGTCGTCGACGCCGTCCGTGCCGGCAGGCGGGTGGGCGTCGCCGCCAACAGCCACAAGGCGATCAGCAACCTCCTCATGGCCGTGGGGGCCCGGGCCGACGCCGACGGCGTCGGGCTCCGCGCCGTCCAGCGGTGCCCCGAGGGCCAGGTGGCAGACGACCCCCACGTGACCCGCGCCGGGAGCGCCGACGACGTGCTCGACGCCCTCGCCGACGGTGCTCGGGTGGCGGCGGGCACGGCCTGGCTCTTCGCCCGGCCCGAGATGGCCGGTGCCGTCGACCTGCTGGTGGTCGACGAGGCCAGCCAGGTGTCACTGGCCAACGTCGTGGCGATGGCCGGGACGGCCGACGACGTCGTGCTCCTCGGCGACCCCCAGCAGCTGCCCCAGGTGTCGCAGGGCACCCACCCTTCCGGTGCCGGCGCCTCAGCGCTCGAGCACGTCCTCGCCGGCCGTCGCACCGTCGCCCCCGAACAGGGGCTGTTCCTCGACACCACCTGGCGCATGCACCCCGAGGTCTGCGGCTTCGTCTCCGAGGTCGCCTACGGCGGCCGCCTCCGGCCCCATCCCTCCACCGCCTGCCAGGTGGTGGCCGATGGCCCCCTCCTGGGCGGTGCGGGCATCCGATTCCACCCGGTCACCCACGAGGGCAACCGGACACGGTCCCCGGAGGAGGCCGACGTCGTGTCCGCCCTCGTCACCTCGTTGCTCGGCCGGCCCTGGACCGCGGCCGACGGCACGACCCGGCCCCTGACCCTCGACGACCTCCTCGTGATCGCGCCCTTCAACGCTCAGGTGGCCTGCCTGGTCGAGGCGCTCCCCTCTGGCGCGCGCGTGGGCACGGTCGACCGGTTCCAGGGCCAGGAGGCGCCGGTGGTCCTCTACTCCCTCGCGGCCTCCTCGGCGGTCGACGTCCCCCGCGGGATCGAGTTCCTCTACAACCTCAACCGCCTCAACGTCGCCATCTCCCGGGCCCGGTCGCTGGCCGTGGTGGTGGCGAACCCGCGCCTGCTCGCGGCGCGCTGCCACTCGCCGCAGCAGCTGCGGCTCGTCAACGCGCTGTGCCGCCTGGTCGAGGTGGCCACGCCCGTCGCCTGACCGGGCCGTCCCACCTCAAGGGGGGCCCGGATTGCGCCGACAGAACACGTGGCATGCCCCTTCGTCCGATCCTCGCCGCGCTCGTCGCCGTCCTGCTCGTCGCGCTGCCGGCGCGCCCGGCCGATGCCCAGGAGCCCACCGCGCCCACGGGGGCCCCACTCGTTGCCGAGGCGCTCGGCGACCTGTCGCCCGGACTCGTCGGAGTGATCGTCGAGGGGGCGGGCTACCCGGCGGCCCACCATGGGTGGCTGGAGGCCGGTCGCCAGTCGGGGGTGGCTGCATCCGAGGCGGCGCGGGCCGATGCCCGGGCCGAGGAGCTCACCGCCGTGCGCGACCTCCTCGTCGAGGCGCTCGACGTGGCCCGCGGCCACGCCCGCGACGCCGAAGTGCGCGAGGCGGCTGCCCGCCAGCGCCTCGTCGGGGTCGCCGTCGCTGCCTTCCGCAGCGACGATGCCCGCGCCCACCTCGACGCCGTCCTCGGCCGCGGAGACGAGAACGCCCACCTCCGGCGGGGCGTGCTCGGGGGCGCCGTGGAGGTCGAGGTCGTCGAAGGGCTGGAGCGGGCGACCGAGCAGGCGATGCTGACCCGGGCCACCGCCGAGCACGTGCTCAGCCGCCTCACCGACGTGGTCGCCGAGCACGGCGCGGCCGTCGTGCGCCGCGACGACGCCCTCGCCCTCCACCAGCGCTGGCTCGCCGTCGCCGACCAGCAGCGTCAGACGATGGCGGCGGTGGCGCGGTCGACGCGAGCCGTCGCCGTCGGCCTGCCGACCGCCGTGCTCGACGCCTACTGGCGTGGCAGCCAGCACCCGGCCGCGAGCTGCCGCCTGCCGTGGGAGGTGCTGGCGGGCATCGGCCGGGTCGAGAGCCGCCACGGAACCTTCGGGGGGTCGGCGCCGGACGAGTGGGGACGAGTGTCGCCGCGCATCATCGGGATCCCGCTCGACGGCACCAGCAACACCATGCACATCCCCGACACCGACGGTGGTGCCGTCGACGGCGACGCCGTGGTCGACCGGGCTGTGGGGCCGATGCAGTTCATCCCGTCGACCTGGCGCGCCCACGGCGTCGATGGCAACGGCGACGGCGTCGCCGACCCCCACAACCTCTACGACGCCGCCGCCAGCGCCGCGACCTACCTGTGCCGAGCCCTCCCGGCCGGCGGTGACCTGGGCCGGGCGATCCTCTCCTACAACCGATCGTCGGTCTACGTCAGCAACGTGTTGGGCCACGCCAGCGCCTACGCCGCCGCCGGCCTCTCGCTGGGCCACACCGTCCGCCACTGAGGGCAGCACTCGGGCCGTCGGAGACGGGTGCTCCCCACCGCCGTAGCCCGTGGGTGGGCCCCGTGGTCAGGCCGCCCGCGCCCGCTCGGCGCGCTCGCGGAGGTCGGTGACGGCGTGGGCGAGGCCCTCGGGGTCCCGGTAGAGGGCGCTGCCGGCCACCAGGACGTTGGCGCCGGCCGACGCCGCGCCGGCGATGGTCGCCGGCCCGATGCCGCCGTCGACCTCGACGTCGACGTCGTGGCCGCCGGCGGCGACGAGGGCCGCCACCTCGGCCACCTTGGGCTCCATGGTCGCGAGGTAGTCCTGGCCTCCGAAGCCCGGGTTCACCGTCATCACCAGCACCATCTCGACGAGGTCGAGGACGTGGGCGACGGCGGAGGCGGGCGTGGCGGGGTTGAGGGCCACGGCTGCTGCGGCACCGAGCTCGGCCACGCGCCCAAGCGTGCGGTGGAGGTGACGAGTGGACTCGGCGTGGACGATGAGCAACCGGCAGCCGGCCTCCACGTAGCGGTGGAGGAGCTCGTCGGGTTCCTCCACCATCAGGTGGGCCTCGAAGGGCAGCGAGGTGTGCGGGCGGGCGGCAGCGATCACATCGGGGCCGAAGGTGAGGTTCGGCACGAAGCGACCGTCCATGACGTCCCACTGGATGCGGTCGACCCCGGCCTCCTCGAGGGCGGCGACCTCCTCGCCGAGGCGGGAGAAGTCGGCGGGGAGGACGGACGGGGCGATCTCGACGTGGCGCGGCATGGGCCGCAGGATACGGCCACCGCGCCGACAGGCTGGCCGTAGGCTGCGTCGTCGTGGGTGCGATCGAGGTGACGACCACGGCGATCGCCGCCGGTGGCGACGCCGTGGCGCGCGACGCCGACGGACGGGTGGTCTTCGTCACCGGCGCCCTGCCCGGCGAGCGGGTGCGGGCCGAGGTCACCGAGGAGCGCAAGGACTTCGCCCGGGCGCGGGTGGTCGAGGTCGTCGACGCCGCCGCCGAGCGCGTCGCCCCGCCGTGCCCACACGTCGGCCGAGGGTGCGGCGGCTGCACGTGGCAGCACGTGGAGCCAGGCGCCCAACGCCGACTCAAGGCCGACATCGTGGCGGACGCCCTCCGCCGCCAGGGTCGCATCCCGGACCCCGAGGTGTCCGCGGGTCCGTCCCTCGGCCCCGACGCCCGACGCACCACGTTGCGGGTGGGGGCGGCGGCGGGCGGGCGGCTCGGCTTCCGCCGGCTGCGCAGCCACGAGGTCGTCGACGTCGACGACTGCTTGGTCGCCCACCCCCTCCTCTCGGACCTCCTGGTGCGCTGCGATGCGGGTGAGGCCGACGAGCTGACCCTGCGCTGCGGCGCCCGCACCGGTGAGCGGCTCGTGCTCGCCCACCCCGGGGCGGCCGGGGTCGACGTGCCCGACGGTGTGGTGCTGGTGGGCGAGGACGAGCTGGCCGGGGGGCGCCGGGCCTGGATCACCGAGGAGGCTGCCGGGCGGCGGTGGCGGGTCTCGGCCCGGTCCTTCTTCCAGGCCAGCCCCGAGGGCGCGGAGGCGCTGGTGGCCGCAGTGGCCGAGGCCGCCGGGCCCGTCGCCCCCGGTGACCGGGTCGTCGACCTCTACGGCGGGGTGGGCCTCTTCGCCGGCACGGTGGGCGCGCCGGCGCGCACCACGTTCGTC
This sequence comes from Acidimicrobiales bacterium, assembly GCA_035512495.1. Taxonomy (NCBI): domain Bacteria; kingdom Bacillati; phylum Actinomycetota; class Acidimicrobiia; order Acidimicrobiales; species Acidimicrobiales bacterium. Next base: position 58,037 of record DATKDW010000052.1, on the reverse strand, counting down.
GAGCGCAGCGCGTCGGCGGTGGCCGATGCCCGGGTGAACCTCGACGGCCTCGACGCCCGCGTGCTCCGCCTCGACGTCGACCGGTGGCGTCCGTCGCCCGCCGACCTGGTGATCGCCGACCCCGCGCGCAGCGGTCTCGGGCGGCGCGGGGTGGCGGCGGTGGCGGGCACCGGCGCGCCGCTCGTCGTGGTGGTCAGCTGCGACCCGGCGGCACTCGGGCGGGATGCTTCGCTCCTCGCTGCCGAGGGGTACACGCTGGAGCGGTGCGCGACGGTCGACCTGTTCCCGCACACCCCACACGTCGAAGTCGTCTCGGCGTTCCGGCGTCCCGTCGACGGCTGAGGGCGACATGAGCCATCCGGACGAGCCAGCGGCTCCGAAGACCGAGGGCATGACCACCCCGCAGGATCTCAGCCAGGCCAGTGACGCCACCGTGGTGGTGGCCATCGGTCGCTGGCGCCAGGATGCTCTGGCCGAGGCGTACCGCCGCCACGCCGGGTCGGTGTTCGCCCTCGCCCGCCGTCTCCTCAACGACGCCACCCTCGCCGAGGAGGTCGTCCAGGAGGTCTTCATCCGCCTCTGGGATGCGCCCGACAAGTTCGACCCCGACCGCGGCTCGCTGCGGTCGTACCTGCTCGCCCAGTGCCACGGCCGCTCGGTCGACCTCATCCGCTCCGAGAGCTCGCGTCGCAACCGCGAGTCCAAGGACCACCGTCGCACCGCCGAGGCCGGCTACGACCTGGAGCACGAGGTGTGGGACCTCGCCGTCGCCGACTACGTCAAGGACGCCCTGGTGGATCTGCCCGAGGACGAGCGCCGGGCCATCGAGCTCGCCTACTTCGGGGGCCTCACCTACCGCGAGGTCGCGATGAAGCTCGACCAGCCCGAAGGTACCGTGAAGTCAAGGATCCGGGCTGGTCTCGGCAGGATGCGCCGATCACTGGCCGATGCGGGTGTCGGAGGCCCATCGTGAACTCTCCACAGCAGTCACACGACTCGATCGAGGAGCTCCTCGGCGCCTACGCCCTCGACGCCGTCGAGGACGACGAGCGCCACCTCGTCGCCGCCCACCTGACCACCTGCGCACGCTGCCGGGCCGAGGTCGAGCAGCACCGCGAGGTCGCAGCCATGCTCGCCTACAGCGGTGAGCCGGCGCCCGACGGCATCTGGGACCGCATCGCCGAGAACCTCGAGGCGGCGCCGCCGGCCCCCGCCCTGCCGCTCTTCTCGGCGCCCCGCCGGCCCGACCGCAGCACCCGGCCGGCGTGGGTCACCCGCGCCGGCGGCGGCCTCCTCGCCGTGGCCGCCAGCGTGGTCATCGCCGTGCTCGCCTTCCAGGTCCGCGACCTCAACGAGCAGATCAACCGGGTCGAGCACGACCTCGCCATCGAGGCGGTCGAGCGCGGCTACCAGACGGCCATCGCCTCCGGCGACTCCGTTCGGGTCGACCTCGTCTCGGCCGACGGAAGCATCGACGCCCGGGCGGTCCTCAGCCGCGACGGTGTCGGCTTCCTCCGGGGGACGACCCTGCCCCGGCTGCCCGACGACCGGACCTACCAGCTCTGGGGCGTGACGCCCGACCTCCGTGCCGTCTCCCTGGGCGTCTTCGGCCCGGCGCCGGACTACGCCGCCTTCTCGGTGTCGGGCGAGTTCATCCAGCTCGCCATCACCGAGGAGCAGGCCGGCGGGGTGATCTCGTCCGAGCAGCCCCTGGTCGTCTACGGCTCCATCGACCGCGAAGCCTGATTCGGGACCCCGGTGAGGTGGCTGGGGGAGGTGCCAGACTCGTCCCATGATCGAGCGCCGCATCGAGGTCACCACCCCCGAGGGCGAGATGCCCACGTTCCTCGTCCACCCCGAGCACGACGGGCCTCACCCTGTCGTGCTGTACCTGATGGATGCGCCGAGCATCCGGCCGGCGCTCAAGGACATGGCGTCGCGGCTGGCGAGCGCCGGCTACTTCGTGATGATGCCCTACCTCTTCTACCGCGGCGGGCCGTACCGGGAGTTCGGCCAGAGCGACGAGGACATGCACGCCCGGCGCGATCTGATGGACACCATCACCCCGACCAACATCGTGGGTGACGCCGAGGCGCTGCTCGCGGCCGCCGCCGACGATCCCGCCGCCCGGGACGGCGCGGTCGGCGCCGTCGGGTTCTGCATGAGCGGTGGCCTGGTGATCAGCCTGGCCCGGTCGCTGCCGGACCGCGTGGCTGCGGTCGCCTCGATCCACGGGGCATGGATGGTCCGCGACACACCCGACTCGCCGCACGTGGGACTCGACACGGTGAAGGCCGAGGTCTACATGGCCTGGGTCGACGGTGACCCGACGGCCCCGCCGGAGACCATCCCCGTCATGTGCGACGCCCTCGAGCAGGCGGGGGCCCCGTACACCCTCGACCTCATCACCGGCGCCGAGCACGGCTTCGCACCGGCCGGCCCGCGCTACGACCGGGCCGCCTCCGAGCTCCACTGGGAGCGGGTCCACTCGCTCCTGCGCCGCAGGCTCTGAACCACGGCTGGCTGGTCGCGACCTACGGGTCGGTGACCTCGATGCGGATGCGCTTGTTGCCCTTGCCCTTCGACTCGGTCTTCAGCACCCGGATGCGCCCGACCTCGTCGGTGGACGCCACGTGGGTTCCGCCGTCGGCCTGCTTGTCGAGGCCGACGATGTCGACGTAGCGCACCTCGGTCACGCCCTCGGGGATCATGTTGACCTTGGTGCGGATCCACTCGGCGTCGACCTCGCCGCCTGCGTCGACGGGCAGGAACCCCACCTCGATGGGCCGGGCGGCCTCGAGCTCGGCGTTGACCAGCCGCTCGACCTCGGCCTTGAAGTCCTCGGGGAGCGGGTCGAACTCGAAGTCCATCCGGGCCGTCAGCGGCTCCATGTTCCCGCCCGTGACCGCCTTGCCGTAGGTGTGCCAGATGACGCCGCACAGCACGTGGAGGGCGGTGTGGGTCCGCATTAGGGCGTGGCGGCGGTCCCAGTCGATCTCGCCGGTCACGCTGGCGCCGACCTCGGGGAGGTCGCCCTCGCCGACGGTGTGCCAGACGACCTCGCCCACCTTGGAGACGTCGGTCACCTCGAGACCGGCGAGGGTGCCGGTGTCGTGGGGCTGGCCACCACCGGTGGCATAGAACACGGTGCGGTCGAGCGCCACGCGTCGGGCACCGCGGTCGACGTCGGTGACGATGGCGTCGACGCGACGGAGGTACGCGTCGCGCAGGTAGACGAGGTCGGTGCTCACGTCGCTCCGTCCTCTCCGGTTCGACTGGAGGTCTCGACCACCTGGGCTCCTTGGCTGCCTCGGGTGCCGCGAACCTAGCCGTCGGCGGATCTGCTCCTGGCGGGCGGTCTGGGCGATCATGAGGTCGACGGCACGAGTCGAGGAGGAGACCGGGTGGCGCAGGCGCCGATCGTGGGGATGGTGGGGGCGGGGCAGCTGGCGCGGATGACCGCCCAGGCGGCGGTCTCGCTCGATGTCCGGATGCGCATCCTCGCCGGGCCCGACGAGGTGCCGGTCACCCCGGCGGGGGTGGAGGTGGCCCGTGGAGCCACCACCCCCGCGGAGCTGATCGCCTTCGGGCGCACCTGCGACGTGGTGACCTTCGACCACGAGGGCGTGGCGGCGGCGTCGGTGGCCGCTGTCGAGGCCGAGGGGATCGCCGTGCGGCCGGCGGGGCGCACCCTGGCGCTGGCGGTCGACAAGTCGGAGCAGCGCTGGCGGCTGGCGGAGGCAGGGTTCCCCGTGCCGACATTCGCCGTCGCCGAGGACCGGTCAGCGGTGGCCGACTTCGTCGAGCGGCATGGTCCCGCCGTCGTGGTCAAGGCCGCCACCGGCGGCTACGACGGCCGGGGCGTGTGGTTCGTCGAGGGTGCCGACGAGGCGGTCGCCGTGCTCGAGCGCTGCGGTCGCGTGGTCCTCGAGCCGGTGCTCGACCTCGACCGCGAGCTCGCGGTGATCGTCGCGCGCCGCCCCGGCGGTGAGGCCGTGGTGTACCCGGTGGTCGAGACCGTCCAGCGCGCCGGCATCTGCCGGGAGGTCCTGGCCCCGGCCCGCGTCGACCCGGCCATCGCCGCCGAAGCGGCGGAGGTGGCTCGTGGCATCGCCGAGCACCTCGACGCCACGGGGCTGCTCGCCGTCGAGCTCTTTGTGGTCGACGGTGCGGTGCTCGTCAACGAGCTGGCGGCGCGGCCCCACAACAGCGGCCACCTCACCATCGAGGGGGCGGTGACGTCCCAGTTCGAGAACCACCTTCGCGCTGTCCTCGACTGGCCACTCGGCCCCACCGACCTGCGGGCACCGGCAGTCGCCATGGCCAACGTCATCACGGAGTCGAGCGACGACGATCTGCACGCCCGACTGCCGGACGCGCTGGCCCTCGGACCCGTGCACGTGCACCTCTACGGCAAGTCACCCCGGCCGGGTCGTAAGGTCGGGCACGTGACGGTGCTTGCAGACGACCTCGACGTGGCGGCCGACCTTGCTCGTCGGGCCGCCGACGTGCTCATCGGGCGGGATGCACCGTGAGCGCCGCTACGGTGCCGCCGGTGGCGGTGGTGATGGGAAGCGACAGCGACTGGAAGGTCATGGGCGCCGCCGTCGACGCCCTGGCCGAGGTCGGGGTGGAGGCAGAGACCAGGGTGCTGTCGGCCCACCGGACGCCCCACGACATGATCGACTTCGGCACCACCGCCCACGAGCGCGGCACCAAGGTGATCGTGGCCGGCGCCGGTGGCGCCGCCCACCTGCCCGGGATGCTGGCGTCCACCACCGTGCTCCCGGTGATCGGGGTGCCCGTGTCGATCACCGCCCTGTCGGGTCTCGACTCGCTGCTCTCCATCGTCCAGATGCCCGCGGGGATCCCCGTGGCCACCGTCGCCGTCGATGGCGCCCGCAACGCCGGCCTCCTCGCCGCCCAGATCCTTGCCGTGGGCGACCCCGAGCTGGCCGAGCGCCTGCGGACGCTCCGGGCCACCATGGCCGACGCCTCACGCGCCAAGCGGGTCCCGCCTGCCCGGGGGTAGAAGACGGACAGGCCCTCTCCCTCGCCCACGGTCCCCGCTCCCTCCGTCGTCGTGATCGGGACCCTACGCGGCCGGTCTCAGCGGGAGGGCCTCAGAGGTCGGTGGCGAAGGCCCGGGCATCCGCCGACGACGAGCGGGAGGAGAGCAGGCGCATGAAGCGCATGACGTTCCGGGGCTCGTCGAGCCCGACGACGGCGGTGAGGCGGTCGTCGCGGTGGGTGAGGGCGACGAAACGGCGCTCCTCGAAGGATCCGCTGACCACCTCGACGTCGTCGGTCGGGCCGGGACGACCGAGGACCTGGATCTTGGACCCGTACGGGTCGGACCACACGTAGGGCACGGGGGCGTAGGGGGCGGGGTCGCCGACGATGTTGGAGGCGACGGCCCGGGCCTGGTCGACGGCGTTGGTCCAGTGCTCGACCCGCATCTCCTCCTCGAACAGCGGGTTGTGCCATCGGGCCACGTCGCCGACTGCCCAGACGCCAGGGGCGCCCACCGCTTGGCACGTCTCGTCGCAGACCACGCCGTCGCGCAGCTCGAGCCCCGAGCCCTCGAGCCACTGCGTCTTAGGCACGACCCCGATGCCGACGACCACCAGGTCGGCTTCGACCGTGCTCCCGTCGCTCAGCAGCACCCGTTCGACCCGTGCGTCACCCTCGATGGCAGCGACGGCGGCGCCGCATCGGAGGTCGACGCCGTGGTCCCCGTGGATGGCGGCGACGGCCGGGCCGAGGGTCGGCCCGAGCCCTCTGGAGAGCGGCACCGGCAGTGCCTCGAGCACGGTGACCTCGAGACCGCGTTCCCGCGCCGTCGCCGCCACCTCGGCGCCGATGAAGCCCGCACCGACGACCACCAGCCGGGCGGCATCGTCGAAGGCGGCACGCAGGGCGAGGGCGTCGTCGAGGGTCCGCAGCAGGTGGATCCCCTCGAGGGAGGGGGTGTCGGGCAGCTGGCGCGGCGACGCCCCCGTGGCCACAACCAGGGCGTCGAAGCCGATGCGCTCGCCATCGGCGAGGCCGATGCTGCGGTCGTCAAGGTCGAGGTCGGTGGCCCGCTGCCCGAGGCGGAGGTCCATGTCGAGCTTCGCCAGCCCGGCGTCGTCGGTCAGCGCGGTCCGCCCGGACTCCCACTCACCGGCGAGGACCTGCTTGGACAGCGGCGGGCGGTTGTAGGGGGCGTGGACCTCGTCGCCGACGAGCGTGACCCGCCCCTCGAAGCCGGCCGACCGCAGGCTCTGCACGGTGCGCAGGCCGCCGAGCGACGCTCCGACGACGACGACGTGCCCGACCACCACGGGCGTGACCCTACCGCCAGGCCCTCTATACGTCGGGTCGAAATGTATCGAGGCGAGCGACCAGCTTCTTCGGAGCGAGCAAGCAGTAGCTCTCCGTGAGCAATTCCCGGACCTCGTCCCAATCAGTCGTTCCGTCGCTGCGTAGCACCATTGCGACGAGACCAGCGCCCCACCCCGGGAAGAATGGATCGCCGGTTGCGACCAGCGCGTCAAGCTCCTCACTGAGTGCGTGGAAGGTCACGTGGGAGACCGGCCCCTCCCCGTAGTCCCTCGCGATTACGTGGGCCAGCGTGCTGCCGCGGATCCGCCACCGGACCCCTTCGAACGCCTGCTCCTCGTATGCCTCCGGCAAGTGAGCGCATGCTGCACGGACACGGCGGACGATTTCGGAGGGCACGTCTGCGTATTCAGTCATGGGGCGAGACTCCCTGGTGCGGAAGGCCCGTCTCCGCTCACCGTCCAAACTTACGCTCTGACGCATGCGGAGTGCTGCTCGGTTGCGGCGTGGCAGAATCTTGTTCATGCCGGTCGTCGAGGTTCTCAGTGCGAGGACTCAGGAGCGAGATCGCTGTGAGCGAGGGACACGTCGATGGAACCGTCGAGCCTGCGTTCGAGTCGGTGTATGAGATCTTCGAGCGGAGCTTCAAGGGAAGCGAGGTGGGCGCAGCAGTCTGCGTGTACGTGGACGGGCGCAAGGTCGTCGATCTGTGGGGCGGCTGGGCGGACGCGCACCGGACTTGTGCGTGGCAGCGCGACACCATCGCCACCGTCTATTCGGCAACGAAGGGAATGACGGCGACGTGCGCTCAAGTGCTCGTCGACCGTGGTCTGCTTGACGTAGACGAAGCCGTCGCCACCTACTGGCCCGAATTCGCCCAGGAAGGCAAGGATCAGGTCACCGTGCGGATGGTGCTCAGCCATCAGGCCGGGCTCCCGTGGACGACGGCGCCGTACCCGCCGGACAAGCGGTTCGACTGGGAGATACTCACGACAGCGCTCGCTCGGTCGGCGCCGGTCTGGAGGCCCGGCTCCCGCAGTGAATATCACGGGGGAACCTTCGGCTATCTCATAGGGGAAATTGTCCGGCGGATTGACGGACGCTCGCTCGATGTGTTCTTCCGCGAAGAGATCGCCGAGCCGCTCGGTGCGGACTTCATGATGGCCTTCGGGCCTGAGCACGATTCCCGATGCGCTGAGATCATCGGCGATGACGACTTGGTGAACACCCGCGAGTGGCGTGCCGCTGGAGACGGCGCTGCGACAGGCCATGGCACCGCCCACGGCCTCGCACGCGTGTACGCCGCTCTCGCGTGCGGGGGTGAACTGGACGGTGTGCGGGTGCTTCGAGCCAAGACGATCGAAGGCGCCATCCAGGAGCAGCCGCTGCTAAACGGGGACGGGCCGGCTGGCGAGTTTGGGCTCGGCTATCAGCTGTTCTGGAAGCTCTTCCCCGGAATGAACACGTCGACATTCGGCCACACCGGCATGGGCGGTTCCGTCGGTATGGGCGATGCGTCGCGTCGGCTCGGAATCGGGTACGTCATGAACCAGATGGCCAGCGGTGGGGCAGCTGATCTCGTGAACGAGACGTACCGCGTCCTGACTGCGTAAGCGCCTTCCTGGTCGGCGCTGGACGCCGTACCGAGGTGCCGTTGACCAACAGCTCTCCAGGCGGGACCGCTTCGGGAGCTGACCGCTCCGATCATCCACTCGCGCCTCGGCTGCGCTCGCGATCATCTGATCTCGGCGTGGTCGTCGGCAAGCCGGCAGCACTCGGCATGGCCGCATACAACACTGCACGCGTGGCGTACAATGAGGCGATGAGCGAGGCCTCGCACGTGATGACGGTGTCCCGGAACGGCCAAGTCTCGATCCCGGCCGAGACGAGAGCCCGGTGGAACACTCGGCAGGTCCTCGTCGTCGACCTCGGCGACCGTGTCGTCATGCGACCGGTTGGAGCTGAACCGGTCGGAGAGCTGCGTGGCAAGTACGCGAAGCAGGGACCGGCAACGAGTCGTGCCCGGCGGGCTTCGCGGCGAGTGGACACCGACCGACCGAGCCGTCGTTGACGATCCTCGACGCCTACGCGGTACTTGCGTTCCTCAAGGACGAAGCGGCTGCCGGCGAAGTCGAGGATCTCATCCATGCCGGCGGTGCACTGACGGCAGTCGGAGTCGCCGAGGTGATCGACCACCTTGTTCGGCTCGGAGGGGCCGATGAAGAGGAAGCCAGCCTTGACCTCGCGCAGCTGGGTCTTGACGACGCCGTCGTGATTGATGGCGAGGTGGCCTCAGCGGCCGGCCGCTTCCGTGCTCGCCGCTACCACCGAACACGTTGTCCGATCAGCCTGGCGGACTGCATGGCAGCCGAAGTCGCCCGACGCATCGACCGACCGCTCGCAACCTCTGACCCGGCGCTCCTGGATGCGTGCCATCACGAGCAGATCGCAGTCACCGTCCTGCCAGGAACTGACGGCTCTCGGTGGTCACCGCCCGCGCCCTCGTGATGCCGCCCCTACGTGCCGATGCCCAGCGACGCGCCGCTCCGCCACGGTGAAGGTCAGAAGCGCCCGCGATCAGCAGGCAGGCCCGACGACTTCCGATCAGAATCCGGCGCCGCGGAGGAACTCGACCCAGGCGTCGGTGCGGTCGTCGTCGGTCGCCGGTAGCGGTTCGACCACCAGCGCGGGGTCCGGCTCGAACGTCATCACGGTCTCGATGATCCACACGGCGTCGGCGAACGTCGTCTCAAACTCGGACTGTTCTGCTGCGGAGTCGAACAGGGAGTCGTCACGCAGCATGGCATCGAACACGACCGTGACGTCGAAGACCTCGCGGATCTCGCGGACGACGCCGCCTTCGACCACCACGGTCATCTCGGCCGCCGAGTTCGTGAACGCGTCGACGTAGACGCGGGTGAGCGCGTTCACGTCAACGTCCAAGGTGAGGGCGAGGCCTGCGGCGGTCGTGCGGGATAGCGTCTCGACGTCCTGGCCCATCGTGGTGAGGAAATCGGCGTGGCTGATGGCGCCCGTGAACACGCCGGTCTCGGTCTCGGTGACCCCGGAGAGCGCAGCGGGAAGCGAGGTAGCCAGTTCGGTGAGGTCGGGCATGCCCCCGCCTGTGATCGCGGCCACCAGGTCCGAGGCCTCCGACTCGACTCTGGTGAGGTCGACGTAGCCGATCCCCGGTTCCATCGGGCCGGCATCGACACCAGCGAAGGCTGCGCCGAGGTCGGTGGTGTCGATGACGACCCGCTCGGGGTCGGACCAGATCCGCATCTTGCCGGCCTCGCTTCCGGGGAAGCTGGCGAACACGGCGTCGAAGTCGATCTCCACGTAGGAACGCTCGGGCGTGACCTGGCCGATCACGGTCGGCTGATCCGGGTCGGGCTCGGTCGACCCCGACAGTCCCAGCGCGGCGACGTCGGTGGTCTGCCCCGTCGACTGGGTCAGCCGGTAGTGGGTGATCTCCGCCGTAGCGCTGAGCGCGGCGCCGAAGTCGACGGTCGCGACATCAGTCTCGTCACCACCGGAGGAGCAGGCGGCGACCAGAGCGAGCGTGGACGCGATGATCAAGCGGCGCAGCTTCACGGAGGGGATGGTACGGGACTCGGGCCGCGCCTGTGGTAGGTAACAGACACAGTCGAAGTCTCCGCTGAGCTCGGCTTCGTAGAAGTCGGTCAGGTGGCCCGAGGCTTTCGCCACATCGGCCACCAAGGGGGGCCGCCCCTGGGCCAGTGCATTTCGTCGAGGACCTGGAAGCCGTGGCGGTGATAGAGCGCCCGGTTCTCGATCCTCGTCGATTCCAGATACGCGGGCATGCCCTCTTCGTCGCAACGAAGCAACATGTCGGCGAGCAGAGCGGTCCCCTGGCCTTTGCCCCGGTGGTCAGGGTCGGTACCGATGAAGGGCAGGTAGTAGTGCGGCTCGCTCTGCATCTTGTGGCGCGTCTCCATCGACGTGAGCATCCTCAGCGCTAAACACCCGTGCTGGCTCTGCGAACCTCGACCACGCTCGCCCCCGCTCGTCGCCATGGTGGCGGTTGCCACCCGTAGAGATTGCCCGATCGCGACGTGGTCCGCTCGTCGCCGCAAGCCCCGGCCGTTGGTGCGGCTCGTCAGCGTCGGCAATCGACTGCAATGGCCACGGCGTCGCAGACCTCTTCCATTCGGTCGTCACTCAGTCGTCCGAGCCGCTCGACGAGAACGCCGATGCTGACGCTCTCGAGCGAGTCCAGGTTGACGGCAGACCGACGGGGCACCGGGTCGTCGCCCGGCTCGAGAACGACCTCGCTCGGCAGGCCGCGAATCGTCGTGGTGCACGGTCCGACCAGCGCTCGGTGCAGTCGTGGGATGGCCGCGTCGCGGGACAGCACGACGACTGGCCGCCGACCGACATCCGGCAGCTCGCACCACCAGACCTCGCCCCGCTCAGGAACGCCGGTCACGAGGCCGCATTCGCGTCCCGGAAGGATGCAAGATCGCCCCACTCGTCCGCTTCGGCGAGTGGGTGTTCGTCGTACGCGGCATAGGCGGCGTCGATCTCGGCTGCGCGACCTGCGCGGACCAGAGCTGCAAGCGCCGCGTCGAACAGGGAGGAGTCATTCAGTCCCGCCTGGCGCGCCCGCGCCTCCGCGAGAAGATCTCCGTCAACGGTCGTGCTCACTCGTTCCCGGGCCATGGCATGAGTATGCCACGGACATGGCATGCAGGGCACGGGACCCCGGCCGGGAGCGCGGGCCGGCCCCGGCGCGGTCAGAGTCGCATCGTGACTGCTGAGCTGCCGGCATACCGATCGGGCACGGGGCGGTGACACTCTGGAACGATGCAGCATCTGGAGCGACATCAGGTCTGGCTGTACCTGAGCGCGATCACCGCAGGACTTGCGCTGGGCCTCGCTGCTCCCAGCATCGGCGATGCCGTGGAGGTGGCGGTGTGGCCGTCGCTCGGTCTGCTCCTGTACGTGACCTTCCTCCAGATGCCGCTTGCGCACGTACCCGGCGTCGTGCGCGACGCGCGGTTCGTCATCACCGTCTTGGTCACCAACTTCGCGGTGCTGCCCGTGGTGGTGTGGGCACTGTTGCCGCTCGCCCCCGACGATCCAGCGGTACGTCTCGGTGTGGTGCTGGTCCTGGTGATGCCCTGCACCGACTGGTTCCTCACGTTCAGCCACCTGGGCGGCGGCGACACCAGACGGGCCCTCGCGGTGACCCCGGTCCTGCTCGCCGTGCAGCTGTTCCTGCTGCCGGTGTACGTGCGCGTGCTGGTCGGGGAGTCCTTCGGAGAGCTCACCGGACTTCGCACTGCGGTGACCGTCTTCGTCACCCTCATCGTCGTCCCGCTCGTCGCCGCATGGGTGACGCAGCGACGAGCGGAGCGTCATGAGCCGACGGGTCGACTGCTCCCGCGGCTCTCTGCGCTGCCGGTGGTGCTGGTCGCGACCGTGGTCTTCCTCATCGCCGCGTCTCAGGCGTCGGTCGTGACCGACTCGGTCGAGATCCTCGGACGGGTCGGCGTGATCTATCTCGGGTTCCTCGTCGCAGCACTCGTTCTCGGCCGAGGGATCGCCGCGGTCGCTCGTCTGGAACCGCCGGCCACCCGCACGCTGATCTTCAGTGCCGGGACCCGCAACTCGTTCGTGGTCCTACCACTCGCGCTGGCGCTCCCGGGTCCCTGGTCGGCGGCAGCGGTGGTCGTGGTGTTCCAGTCGCTGGTCGAACTCCTCGGCATCGTGGTGTACCTGCGAGTCGTGCCACGGATCGCGCCTGGCCGTCGCAACCACGTCGGAACCCCTCCGGCCCGGTGACCGTCAATTGGCCGCGGCGAGAAAGGCGTCGACTTCCGCACGCGAGCACAGCAGCACGAAGTGGAGATGCGAATGGGCCGGGCCCCCTCGGCAAACTCGGTGCCCGATGGTTGACGGTAGACGCCCCCCCAGGGCGTGCAGTAAGTGGCATGGGGGACGCGTAGGAGGCAGGTTCACGAGCAGCGGTGATGTGCCGCCATGTCCGTTCGGCGGACGCTGAGGAAGCCGATCACCTCGTCCGCGGATAGTGGCTAACGTCGGGGCACCGTAAACACAGGGGGGCAAGCCACCATGGCACGCATCGAGAAGACCATCGAGATCGACCGTTCACCGGGCGAGGTCTGGAACGTCGTCGGCGACGTCTACAACATCGCCGACTGGCTCCCGGCGTTGTCGGCATCGAAGAAGCTGGACAACGGCAACCGGCAGTGCACGATGGAAGGCGGTGGTGACCTCGAGGAGGAGATCACCAGCGTCGACGACGCGAACAGGCGGCTCGAGTACACGATCACCACCGCACCGATGCCGATCGATAGCCACCGCGCCACGATGGAGGTCGCCGACAACGACGGGTCGTCGACCGTCACGTGGGTCACCGAGGTGACCCCCGATGAGATCGGTCCTGCGCTGGAGCCGATGTTCGATCAGGGCCTCGTCGCTCTCAAGGAGCGCCTCGAGGGCTAGAGCGACCGGTCCTCGCTCGCTTAGGACTCGAGCGGATAGGCGCGCCCTTTGAACGGTCCGGGTTAGGAAGCCGTGTCCTGCTGAAGACCTCTCGGACGCTCCCGCTGGCGCCCCTCGAATCGTGAGCGCACCAGGTCACGGGCTCGCACCGGGGGAAAGGGCTGTGGCGACCGCCATGCAGGCGGATGCGTTCATGAGGGCTATCCGAGGCGACGACTACGACGCTGGAGATCCGCTCAATGGGCCGTTCCGTCACGTTCGGCGGGCACAGAGGTTCGCGTGAGCGGCCATGCGGGAGCGCAACCGCAAGGATGGGACGTGGGTGCACCGCTTCCCGGCACCATCCACTCGTCTCACCGTCAACCAGTAGGCACCGAGTTTGCCGAGGGGGGGCCGGGTCTTGTGCAGCGCGCCAGGGTCGTCTTCCCCGAGCCTGAGTTTCCCACCACCGAGATGCGCCGCACACGGCCAGCATGAGTCAGGCATCGGCGCATTGCACAGGACCAGCACAAGCCCAGGTCAGAGCAGTGTCGGTGAGTGCGCCCCCTGGGATTCGAACCCAGAACCTGCGGATTAAGAGTTGGCCCTGGAGCGTCCACCGAGAGCGCTGCAGTGCTCTGACCTGCGCTTTCGTCTGCTCGCTCGTCCATCCTGTCCTTCCCGATACACCTTGTAGCACAGGGATACGCGCCTGGATACGCGCCAAGGAGCGGCGCTGAGGTCCGATCATTCAGTCGCGCTGGCCTTGGAAGCGCGCGAGCCGGCAATCGCGCGGACTTACCTCACCGAAGGCGTCGGTGTCCCATGTCTGGATGTGTTGCGCTTCGAGATGGGTCGCGTCAGGCTGCAGTCAACGGGCCGCATCTCACGACGGATCTGCGAGAGCGGGCGATTGTGAGTGGTCGACAGAGGGCAGGCTCCGCCGGGACCGTCGTCGACGGTGGGCTACACGCCCGGCCGCGTCGCAAGACGCACAGCGTTAGGGTTCAGGGTGTAACGGTTGTAACGCACGGTCCTCCTCCGGAGACGGGAACACCGCGTCTGTGGGGGACCCGAGCCAAACTTATATGGGGGCAGATACGTCATGAGTGGATCGATTCCTCAGGAGTCACTCGACCAGCTCCGGGCTGGGCTTTCCGGTCAGGTGCTGACCGCCTCCGACGTGGCCTATGACGACGTCCGGCAGGTCCACAACGGATTGATCGACAAGCGACCCTCGCTGATCGTGCGCTGCCAGAACACCGCCGACATCGCCGATGCGGTGAAGTTCGCCCGCGAGCATGATCTCGAGATCTCGAGCCGCGGGGGCGGTCACAACGTTGCGGGCCGAGCCGTCACCGAAGGCGGGCTGATGATCGACGTGCAACCGATGAAGGGGCTCCATGTCGACCCGAAGAGCCGCACAGTTCGCGCCCAGGCCGGACTCACGTGGAACGAGTACAACCGGGCCACCCACGCTTACGGGTTGGCCACGACCGGAGGCATGATCTCGACGACCGGCATCGCTGGGCTCACGTTGGGCGGCGGCCTCGGGTGGCTGATGGGCAAGTACGGCATGGCCGTCGACAACGTCCGATCGGTCGAGCTCATCACGGCCGAAGGAGACATCCGCACCGCGAGCGCCGTGGAAGACGCCGACCTCTACTGGGCGGTCCGGGGCGGCGGCGGTAACTTCGGTGTGGCGTCCTCGTTCGAGTACGACGCACACCCGGTGTCCATGGTTTATGGCGGCCTCATCGCGTTTGCGCTCGCCGACGCACCGAAGGTGTGGGAGTTCTTCGGAGAGTTCTCGGCCGAGAACCCCGACGAGCTGGTCATGGTGATGGCGATGACTCACGCCCCCGACGGGTCCGGTCACAAGATCGCTGCCATGGCCATGTGCCACTGCGGCGATCTCGAGGAGGGTGAGAAGGCGGCGAACGCTCTCCGCTCCGCGGCCACGCCACTGATGGACATGCTCGGGCCCCTCCCATATCCCGTGCAGAACACGCTGCTCGACGACGGCTTCCCGAAGGGCGCCCGCAACTACTGGAAGTCCGCGTTCTTCAAGGACATCTCCTCTGACACAGTCGCCCTAATGGCCGAGGCGTTCGAGAAGACACCGTCGATCATGACCGGCATGGTCATCGAGCACTTACACGGCGCGGTCAGCCGCGTGCCGGCCACCGCCACCGCGTTCCCGCATCGCGAACCGGGCTACAACCTCGTGATGGCAGGCGTCTGGCCCGACCCGGGCGGCGACGAGGCCAACATCGCCTGGGTGCGCGAGACGTTCCAAGAGCTCGCGCCGTACATGGCCGACTCCGTGTACATGAACTACCTGGGCGACGACGAAACCGACCGAGTGCGCGCCGCCTACGGCCCGTGCTGGGAGCGCCTGGTTGAGCTGAAGCGCCGCTACGACCCCGACAACATCTTCCACCTGAACCCGAACATCGCCCCCAGCGCCGGCGCGTAGGCGGTCTCGTCTCCCGCCGTCGGTGGTTACGTCGCAGCAAGGTGCCACAACGCCGGAAGCACGACGTCCTGGTCGTGGAGCCGCACTGCGATGTGCCCCCATCACCGGGTAGAGGACGCGCCGAGGTGCCGTGTGTTGGTGGCCTCGGAGCGCCATCTGGACGCGACCGCTCCGATCACCCAGTTCGCAGTGGCGGCGACGCTGGCTCAACCGGCAATCTGTGCGGGTGTTGCGACGTCGGCCGAAGCTCCGTGAGGTGCGTGCGAAGTCGCTGGCCGATGTGCAGGAAGTCGGTGCTGCTACGCCTCCCGAGCACTTCCCACTCCTCGATGGCGGACTCCGTCCGAGATCGACTGACGCCGTCGTGCGCCGCATCGGCGTGCTGTCAGCAGTCGCCGCGACCGCGTACGGATGTCAGCCCGCCGTCGCTCGAGCTTGGGTCGCGGGTGAAGGTCTCGACGAGGCGCTGTCGGATACCGAGGTTGCGTACCTACTCGCAGAGGCTCACTCGCCGGACGACGAGGAGGCGGCCCGACCCGAAGCGATTTTTGCTCTTGCCTGGGCGGTCCAGCTCATTCCCGACGCGCTCGACTTCACAGTCGAAGCACCGAATCACCTGGTGAAGGCGGTGCCGCACCCTCCCCCTGATCCGCAGGGTGTTGAGGCTGCGGTGACGCGTGCTCACCTCCGAAGCAAGGCCGAGCTGATCGCTGCGCTCGACCTTGCCTTCTGTCTTCACTGGGGCGTTGTCGAAGCGACGCTTAGGGGGACGGCTTGGAGCTCCCGTGCAGTGCCGCTGGCAATCGTGGAACGACGTCGAGCACTCGAGTGGCTCCTATCGAGCGAGGACTGGGACGAGGTCTCACTCGATACATAAGTGCTCGGTGGCGGCGACGCAAGCCGGTTCTCCGGATGTGGTAGCCGCACGCGACCAAGCCTGATCGGCGTGGCGCGGACGCCCTCGAGCCGGGAACCGCGCGGAGGCACACCGCTGTCAGCGATAGGCAGTACCCGATGAGGAGGATTGCACGAGTCTGATGTCGAATCCGTACCCCGTGGCTCCAAGCATGCTTCGAACCAGATGGCAGCGAGCGGTCGGTCTGGGAGCACTACTGGCGGTGCTCGGAGCGGCCGGCTGTAGCGACTCAGGTGAGGAAGTCGCGCTCGACGGCCCTTGCGGACTGCTTCGAGAAGCTGATGCAAGTGAGCTGTTCGGGGCAGAGGTCGCCGAGGTTGGATTCGTCGAGTTCGCCGAGAGCGAAGGTGAGCGGATCCCCGATGAAGACATCCCGATGGTCGACGCAGCGGCGGGGCAGCACTGCATCTATCGGGCTGTCGGCGGGGATGCTGCGATCATCGTTCAGCTGAACTTCGGCAGATTCCCGGATATCGAGACGTTCCGAAGCGCGTGGGGAGATGACGTGGAGATTCTCGACACGCCTGGGCTGGCGGCGACCTACTCCCGACCCAGTGAAGAACCACGCATCGACGGGGCCGTTTCCGTGCTGGTCAACGACGAAGGCGACAACTTCGGACTCACGGCCTACCAGTCAGGAATCAGCCGGGGCCAGCTGCTCGAACTCGCGACGACCCTGACTGGCCGCTACGACAACTGAGCGCGCTCCGGGATGACCGCCCCTACGTGCCGCTTGATGGTGCGGGAATGGCCAGCCGCACGTGGCAGCTGACCGCTCGCGATTCTCAGGTCGGCGCGGACTCGGTGCGCAGCGTCCGGCGATGCCCGGCCCGTCCACTCGGTGCCTGCGCGATTAGAAAGACAGGCTCCGCGAAGGGGTTCCTACAAGGACATCAGGGGGTCGGTGCCGAAATGATAAGAAAGGGTCGAGGCCAATCTTGACCACGGCCGATGACAGCCTCGGAGGTAGTCGTGGATCTTGCTGGGTTGCAGACAGTCGCCTACTTCCTCTCGCCTGTTCTCATGATCATCGCGTTGGTGCTCTGGTTCACCGGGCGGCGCGATCCTGAGCTTGAAGAGCGGCTTGTCTCAGTGGAGCAGCGACTCGAGATGGCAGAAGAGAGGCAGAATCTGTAGGTGTGGCGGGCCGAACCTGCGTCGGGCGGCGACCGGGATCGGTTGCGGTCATTGGACAACGAAGTCGGCTACCTCTACCGCGTCGGGCAGTCCAAGGCCCGTCGACGCCGTCAAGGATGGCTCGGCGCGCCGATCAGTGACGGAGAGACGAGATACGAGCCGGGTCTCCCGTCCGCGCTGGCAGCGCTGCCGACGAAGCAGCGATCCGCTGTCGCTTTGGTGCATGGCTACGGCTGGTCCTTCGTCGAGGCGGCCGAGGTGCTCGGGGTCACAAAGTCCACGGTGCAGAGCCATGTCGAGCGAGGCGTGACCGCACTTCGTCAACGACTGGGGGTGGTCCTGTGACCGACGATCTCGAACCGCAGATCCGAGCTTGGAGTGAAGACATCGACGACCCGATCCCGATCGACGACGTACGACTCCATCAACGCCGGAAGACCTCGTGGGCCTCAGACGCCAGGCGGGGTCCCGTCGTGCTCGCCGCTGCAGCGGTCCTCCTGCTCGTCGCTGGCCTCGTCGCGGTCCTCGCCACCACCGGAAGCTCCTCCAGCCTCGAGACCGTCGCCGATTCGGCCGATGACGAAGCGAGCACGGCGCCAGAAACCTCGACAGCACCGACCAGCGCAGCTACAGAGACCCCGGACGAGACGACAACAACTACAACCACGGCAGCGACCACAACGTCCTCCACGACGCCCGCAGCGCCGGCTCGTGTGGGAACCGTGTCAGAAATCGTCGATCCACCGGACGGTGAGAACTGCCAGGGCCTTCGCAGCCAGACCGTCTGGGCCACGACGGGCACGCCCGATGAGATCGCCGCAGCAGCGGGCGGCCGGGCCGACTACGTCGAGACCGTCACGAACGAAGGCACGGAGACCTGCTCCATGATCTTCGAGCGCTGTCCTGGCCCGGGGGTGCTCTTCACTGCTGAGGGGGAGCCGGCACCCCGAACGGGTCCTGCCTGTCCAATGATCCGCCATGCGCCTGTTGACCTGGCCCCTGGGGAGTCACGCCAAGACGTGTTCACCGCCGAGCTGTTCACGAAGCCGGGGGCTTACGAGTTGCGTGTGCCTCAGCACGACGGCCGTGTTGCCAGCCTTCCGATCCGTCTCGAGCCGCAGATTCCCGCCTGCGACCCCGGAACGCTTACCGTCGACCAGCAGCCAGACGAGGCAGGCGTCTCCCGCAACGACACAACCTCCGCCTACATCTCGATCGCTGCCGTCCAGCGTTCCTGCACCGTCCGCATCACCGACACCCGGCTCACTCTCCGCCCAGAGGGCGATCCCGCCGCTGCGGAGCGCACCTTCATCGACGGAGCCCAACGCTGGTACACCACGGACGCCGACCGGACCGTGGCCTACGCCACGTTCGGGCCGATCGACCTGCCACCCGGCGAGTACGAAGGGGTGATTGTTCTCCACCTGGAGAATGGCGAAGCACTTCGCAAACCTGCACGCCTGATCGTCTACTGACCGGCCCCAACGAAGTCCCGCGACGCCGCACCGACGTGCCTTCGATACTCGGCGCGGCCCACCTCTTCCGATCAGCCATTCGCGAGCGTCTCAGGGTGTGGCAGAACTACGTTCAGACTTCATGGCCGAGAAAGAGCGTGCCCCTGACGCTTCGAGCGAGAAGGCGAAGCGGCGCGAGGCGCGTGCGATTGTCGGGGCCTACCACCAGGAACAGCTCCGGGTGTTGCTCGAGCACGTTCGCGAGGGCTTCGACCTGCTTGATGCGGGCGAGATCGACGAGTTCGAGCTCGACGATCTGATCCACCGCTACAAGCGGGCTGCGGGGCAGCTCTGGACCTTCTGTGGATCGAGCGGCGGCCAGTGGCTGCAGGCCGCGACCGCGCTTGCACACATGCGCGACCGAGGCGAGGAGCGCGATTGGTGGGCCGAGAGCGCTGGTCGCAGAGACGACACCTGACAGCTGCCTTTGAGGTCGTCATGCTTGACGAGGAAGCGCTGCTTGCTGCGGCTGGAGCAGTGGGGCCTGCCCTGATCGACGCCCGACCCGACGGCGCTGTGGCCGCTCCGAGCCCGATGACGCCTCGGATGGATTCTCACTTCTGGCGCGAGATTTTGGTCCGCTGAACGGCCTAGTGGACTGGAGGGTCTCTCAGGATCACCTGGTGCCCCTCAACCGCCTGAGGTCGTCGAGGAGCCGGCCGTGCAGCGCTCCTTCCATCTGACGGCGCCCCGCGCCCCTCTGTGTTCGGAGGATCCTGATGGACGAGCGGCTCACGCTCACCGTCGACGAAGCCGCACGGCTTCTCGGCATCTCCCGTGCCTTCGCCTATGACCTCGTGCGGCGGGGCGAGATCCCGTCGATCCGGCTCGGTCGGCGCCTCATCATCCCTCGGCGCTGCCTGGACGACCTGCTCCGGGCAGAGCGCTCGGACACGGCATGAGCGCCCTCCAGCTCGACGCGCGGTCGGCGCCGCTGCGACGGGACCTTGGGCCCGTGGCATGGTTCGTGCTCGAGGAGCTCTTGCTCGGCCAGCGCGAACAGGATGGCGATGCGGTCGTCGTGCGCGCCAGCGTGAGGAGCCTCGGTGCGGCCGTGTCTCTGAACAAGGACACGGTTGCGAGGGCGCTCAACGCCCTCACCGGCGCTGGGCGACCTCCGGGTACCGGGTCATCGGCTGTGCCCTGGCCGCCCGTGCGGCCGCCGAGCTGCAGCGAAGCTCCGGCATCGAATCGTCGACCATCGACCGGCTGCTGCGCGCCGTGGAGCGCGACGGCGGCCGACTGCCCGGCGACGTGCTCGTCATCGACGAGGCCGGCATGGTCGGTACTCGCCACCTCGCCCGGCTCCTCGACCTCGCAGCCGAGAGTCGGGCCAAGGTCGTCCTGGTCGGCGATCACCGCCAGCTGCCGGAGATCAACGCCGGCGGGGCCTTCGCCGCCCTCGGAGCGGAGCTCGGCTCGGTGACGCTCCGTCAGAACCGCCGGCAGGCCGAGGCCTGGGAGCAGACCGCCCTCGCCGCCCTCCGCGATGGGAACCCGAACCAGGCCGTCGACGCCTACCTCGCCGCCGGACGGGTTCGAGTCGCCGACAACAGCGACGACGTCTACGACGCGATGGTCGCTGACTGGGCGACCGCCCGAGGCGCCGGGGAGGACGTGCTCATGCTCGCCGGCCGTCGGTCCCAGGTGGATGCCCTCAACCGCCGGGCACGCCACCAGCTCGTGGAGGCCGGCCTGCTCACCGGGAAGGAGGTCCAGGTGGCCGGCCGAGCCTTCGCCGTGGGCGACAGCGTCATCGCCGGCCGCAACGACTACCGCATGGGCCTCCTCAACGGCACCCGGGCCACCGTCACCGCCGTCGATCCCAAGCGCAAGGCGTTGATCGTCCAGACCTGCGAAGGCCGGACGGTCGAGGTGCGACACCGCTACCTCGCCGCCGGGCACCTCGCCCACGGCTACGCCACCACGGTCCACAAGGCACAGGGCGCCACGGTGGACGTCGGCCTGCTCCTCGTCGACGACCTGTCCTACCGCGAGGCGGCCTACACCGGCCTCTCCCGCGGCCGCATGGCGAACCGCGTCTACGTCGTCAGCGACGACGCCGACGCCATCGAGGCCCACGGCGTCGGGCACCAGCCGCCGGACGGGCTCGTGACCCTTCGGGACGCGGTCGCCCGCTCGGCCGCCCAGGAGATGGCCAGCAGGAGCCGAGGGATGGGCATCGGCCGGTGAGGAAGAGGCCTCTATGCCGCCGGGAGATCGCTCGCCGTGTAGTGCCGAGTCGCTACCTCGACATCGCCCGCGAGCATGTCCCTCAGGAGAGCGTCGAGCTGCTTTGCGACGTCCCAAGCGAGCCATCGCTCTGCGCACGCAGGGCACTCCTCCATCGGCACGCCGAGCACCACAGCGACCCTGCCGTCGCGTTCCGCGAGCTTTGCCCGCTTCACGGGCCGACGCTCGCCTTGATCACAGCGTTCGCATCGCATCAGCGCCTCCTACGGTAGTCCCCGGACCACCGTTGCGGGTCCGGTTCGTAGACGGTGACGATCCGCTCCTCTGCCCGGTCGTCGTCGACGACGACGACGAGGTGGAGCGGCCGCGTCCACTCGATGGCAAGCACCAGCTCCTTCGCGGCTCCGGAGGCCCCTGGAAGTTCGACCGCTTCGATGATCTCGGCCGACTCGATGGCGGTCTCGAACTCGGCCAAGGTGCAGTCGAGGAGGCGCAGCTTGTCGAAGGCGTGTTCGCTGATGAGCTTGCGATGTCGCCACACCTTCGGTCGCGGGAGCGGGTCAGCCATTCGCATCCATCCTGGTCGGTGCAAGCGGGAGGTGGACGACTCTTCCGAGGTGCTCGGCTGCCTTCCGGTCGGCGGACAGGCGACGCTTGCCGTAGTGCTTGACGAGGACCTGTGGACCGTGGCCCTGCCGTTGCGCGACGGCACTCACGCTGAAGCCGGCGTCGAGCAGCTCGCTCGAGGTGAACTTGCGCAGCGCGAGCACCGAACCGTCGAACCGGCTCGTCGTTCCGGCCGGCGCCCACGCCTCGCGGCGCTCGGCGGCAGCGACCGCCATCGCCGCCCACCGCTCGCTGCGACCGAGCGAGCGCCCGATCTCGGCGAACGACATCCCGCCCTTCGGCGTCGGCCCGGTCCGCCCGGAGGGACGCGGGCGGCGAGCCTCCCGATGCAGGCGCAGTGCTTCGTCCTCGGCTGCGATCGTCTCGGGGCGCTTCGCTTCGATGCCGAGGTGGCTCTTGAGCACGGCCACCCGCCTGGTCACGTAGTCGGGTGACATGGGCGTCGACGAGTCGACGGCCACGCTGAACAGGTAAGGATCCTCGGCGATCGGGACACCTGCTGCCTCGGCCAGCTCGTACCGCTGCTGGAGGATGCGCCGGAGCATCGCAACCGTGTCGTCGTCGAGGGCGACGTCGCGCTCGGTGCGCGTCTTCGTCGGCTTGACCCGCTTGCCGGAGACGGCGGTCGTCACCCGGAGGCACCCCTCGTCCAGTCGGAGCACCGACTCGCGCACGCCGACCAGCTCTCCGCGGCGCATCCCGGTCGTCGCCCCGAGCACGAGCACCTCGGCGACCTCGGGGACGACCTCGAACGCTGTGCCCAAGAGCAGGGCGACCTCCTCCACCTCCGGCGGCGTGATCTCACGAGCGACATGGGTGCTCGTCGGCAGCTCGAAGCCGCTCATGGGGTTCCTCGCCGTCATGCCCTGGTGGATCGCCCAGCGGAAGAGCGGGGCGTAGAGGCTGCGGGCCTGGTTCATCCGGGACCGGCTCAACCCGGCACGGCGCATCTCGCCGAAGCGGGCGTCGAACATCGGCCGGGTGAGGTCGCGGACGGGCCGGCGGCCGAGGGCCGGCGCGAACCACCGGCGGTGGAGCTTCCAGTAGTCGTCGACCGTCTTGGGCTCCCGGCCGCGCTCGTCGAGGAGGTGCTCGTAGAGGAAGCGCTTCACGGCGGCGTCGAGGTCGACCCGATGTGCCTCGGCGCGGGTCGTCCCGTCGGCCGCCCGCACCTCGGTGACGACGCGGGCTTGCTCGGCGCGCGCTGCCTGCTCCGTGTCGGCGTGGACGACCCGGTACAGGCGGTCGGTCGTCCCGTCGGCATGGGTGCCGGTGACCGTGAGCTTCCACCTGCCCGGGCCCAACCGGCGGAGCGACCCCATGCCCTTGCGGGCACGGGGCTTGGGCGCCTCATCGGCCGCATCAGGGCCGTCGAGCTTCAGGTGGTCGAGCCGCACGCAGGCCGGCTCCTCGTCGCACGCCAGCACCCGAGCGCCGGCCGGTACCGGCCCGTGGGCAAGCTCCCACGCCACCCGGTGGGCGGTGACCTGGCGGCCGTCGACCTTCAGCCGGCCCGTTCCCCGGGCAGGGTTGGTGGCGCCGAGCCAGCGGTGGTGCTCGCCCGACCGGTCGACCTGTGCCTCGAAGCGCGCTCCTAGCGATGCCATGGCGTCCTCCTGTGCCGCTCGCCTGCCGACCTGGCAGGCGGGGATGAGAAGGACGACTCGATGGATCGCGGGGCCGTCGACCGCAGAGACCACGGTAGCGCCGAGGTGCATCGCGCAGGTGTATCGGGAGGTGTATCGGGAGGTGTATCGCGCCCGGATACGCGCCAGGCGCGCATCCGATGCACCGCGGACGGCCGCCCGGACCAGCACAAGCCCTGGTCAGAGCAGTGTCGGTGAGTGCGCCCCCTGGGATTCGAACCCAGAACCTGCGGATTAAGAGTCCGTTGCTCTGCCATTGAGCTAGAGGCGCAAGGGTGCCGGAGCGTAGCGGGCGCCCCCCGGTGCGACGACCGGGGGACGTTCCCACTCCGACTGGGGTGACCGAGGGGACTCGAACCCCCGACCTCCGCGACCACAACGCGGCGCTCTAACCACCTGAGCTACGGCCACCAGGACCCGTCAAGGATGGCACAGGGCGGCGAGGGTGCTGCCATCGGTACCGAGCGTGTGGATCAGGCGGCCGCACGCGAGCGCGGAGAGGGGCTGTGGCATCCTCTGACCTGGCCACCGGGCGCCTCCTGGGCGATTCCCGCGGTCGGCGTGCTCCCGTAGCTCAGATGGATAGAGCGGCTGCCTTCTAAGCAGCGGGTCGGAGGTTCGAGTCCTCCCGGGGGCGCTCAGCCCCTCGCCCACGTCCAGGGGTAGTCGGGGTCCTCGACGCTGCGACCGGCCGCGCCGAGGTGCAGCGGCCGGAACGTGTCGATCATCACCGCCACCTCCTCGGTGTGGGTCTGGTCCGCGGCCCGCTCCACGCTGCCCGGCTGCGGGCCGTGGACGAACCCGCCGGGGTGGAGCGAGATCGAGCCCACGCCGATCCCCGCCCCGGCCCGGCTCATGAAGTCGCCGTCGGAGTAGAAGATCACCTCGTCGCTGTCGACGTTCGAGTGGTGGTAGGGCACCTTGACCGCGTCCGGGTGGAAGTCGTACGGGCGGGGGACGAACGAGCACACGACGAACCCGGGCCCCTCGAAGGTCTGGTGGACGTGGGGCGGTTGGTGGATCCGGCCGACGATCGGCTCGAAGTCGTGGATCGACAGCGCCCACGGGTAGAGGCAACCGTCCCAGCCCACCACGTCGAACGGTGACGAGGGGAGGGTGTAGCGGGTTCGTCCACCCCGGTGGCGCACGAGCACGTCGACCTCGCCGTCGGGCGGCGCCACGAGCGGCCCGTCCGGGCTGCGGAGGTCGCGCTCGCAGTACGGGGCGGTCTCGAGGAGCTGCCCGCGGGTCGACAGGTACCGGGCGGGCGGGCGCACGTGTCCGGCCGCCTCGGCCACCAGGAGGTCGAGGTGGCCGCCGTCTGGGACGACCCAGCGGTGGGTGGTCCCGGTGGGCACCACGACGTAGTCGCCCGGGCCCACGGCCAGCGTGCCGAAGACCGACTCGAGGCTGCCCGACCCGGCCTGCACGAAGAGCAGCTCGTCGCCGGCGGCGTTGCGGTAGAGGGGGCTGGTGGCGTCGGCCGCAACCCATGCCAGCCGGACCTGCTCGTTGCCCGCGAGCAGGTGCCGCCCGGTCACGGCATCACCACCGGCTCGCAGCTCGGACGTGCGCAGGTGGCGGGGGAGCAGGGGTTGGTTGGGGGTCAGGCCGTCGTCGGGTGGGGTGACCTCCTCGGCGGCGAGGACGGCCGACGGCGAGCGCAGGTGGTACAGGATCGATGACTCCCCGGAGAAGCCCTCCTCGCCCATCACCTCCTCGAACAGGAGGCCTCCGTCGGGCCCGGGGGAGCGGACGTGGCGCTTCGCCGGGACCTCGCCGGTACGGCGGTAGTGGGGCACGTCAGACCTCCGTGGGATGGGGGCGGGCGGGCACAACCGTGCCTCGCACCTCGCCCAGGTCGATCCGGGGCCGGTCGTCGCCTCCCGCCCAGCCTCGCAGCACCACCGTGTCGCCGTCCTCGAGGAAGCCACGAGTGGAGCCGTCGGGCAGCTCGATCGGCCGCTCTCCTCGATGGGACAGCTCGATGAGGCTCCCCTCGGTGCCGGGGGCCGGACCCGACACCGTGCCCGAGGCGTAGAGGTCGCCCGTGCGGGTGCGGGCGCCGTTGACGGTGGCGTGGGTCAGCAGCTGGGGGATGGTCCAGTACAGGTCGGCGAAGCCGGTGCGGCTCACCACCACCGGCTCCTCGCCGGCATCGGCCATGGTGGCGGTCTGGAGGAGCACCTCGAGGGTGAGGTCGTAGGCCCAGTCGCCGCTGGTCGCCAGGTACGCGAGCGGCTCGGGCTCCTGCACCGGTGCGGGCACCCGGAAGGGCTCGAGCGCCTCGAGCGAGACCAGCCACGGTGACACCGAGGTGGCGAACGACTTGCCCAGGAAGGGACCGAGGGGCTGGTACTCGAAGGCCTGGATGTCGCGGGCGCTCCAGTCGTTGACCAGCACGATCCCGGCCACGTGCTCGGCCACCGCTCCGGTGGGGATCGGGCGACCGGGCTCGTTGCCGGCCCCGACCACGAAGCCGACCTCGAGCTCGAGGTCGAGTGCCCGGGTGGCCACCAGCTCGGGTGGACCCTCACCGGTGACGACCTGGCCGCGGGGGCGCACGACCGGTGTGCCCGACGGGACCACCGTGGCGGCGCGCCCGTGGTAGCCGACCGGTAGGTGGCGCCAGTTGGGCAGGAGGGGATCGCCCCCGGGGCGGAAGAGGCGGCCGAGGTTGGTGGCGTGGTGGAGCGACGCGTAGAAGTCGACGTAGTCGCCCACCTCCACGGGGAGGAGCATCTCGACGTCCGCCCGCGGGTGCAGCGCTACGTCGATCGCGGTGTCGTCCGGTCCGGCCAGCAGGTCGCGGAGCGCGCCCCGCACCGCGCGCCATGCCATCGGGCCGAGGGCGAGGAACCCGTTGAGGGAGGCTGCAGCGAACGTCGCGGGCTCCACCGGCAGCGGCACCGAGGCGAGGTCGACCACCCGGTCGCCGAGGGCGCTCACGCAGCGGACCTCGCCACCCGGGAGGCGGGCGACGCCGAGCGGGAGGTGCTCGATCGGGAACCCGGTGCCGGTGGCGGCGTCGGCCCAGCGGCTCACGGTGTCACAGGTGGCCCCGGCGGGCCTGCTCCCGCTCGATCGCCTCGAAGAGGGCCTTGAAGTTCCCCTCCCCGAACCCGCTTGCACCACCCCGCTGGATGACCTCGATGAAGACGGTGGGCCGGTCGGTGACCATCTCGGTGAAGATCTGCAGGAGCCAGCCGTCGGGTTCCTCGTCGACGAGGATCCCGAGCCGCTCGATGTCGTCCCACGGCAGGTCGAGGTGGCCGAGGCGGGCACGGGCGTCGTCGTAGTAGCTGGCCGGTGCCTCGAGGAAGCGCAGTCCCCGGCGCCGCAGGGAGGCGACCGCGGCCACGATGTCGTCGGTGGCCATCGCGATGTGCTGCACGCCCGGCCCGTGGTACGCCTCGAGGTACTCGGCGATCTGGCTCTTGCGCTTGCCGTCCGCCGGCTCGTTGAGCGGGAGCTTGATCTCGGTCCCGTCCCAGACCACCGTCGACATGAGGGCCGAGAACTCGGTGGAGATCTGGTCAGCGCTGAAGCTCCGGAACTCCTCGAAGCCCAGCACCGACCGGTAGAACTCGACCCAGTGGTCGAGGCGGCCCTTCTCGATGTTGCCGACGACGTGGTCGATGCCCTCGATCCCGACCGGGTCGCCGGCGGGCTCGGGGGGCAGGCCCTCGGTGGTGTACCCCGGCCGGTGGATCCCCCGGTAGGCCGAGGTGTCGACGAAGGTGTGCTGCGTCTCGCCGTAGGTGCCGATGGTGGCGAGGCGCACGACCCCGTCGCCATCCTCGACGCTCGACGGCGGCCGCACCGGAGTCGCCCCGCGGGCGATCGCCGAGGCGAAGGTGGCGTCGACGTCGCTGACCTGGAAGGCGACGTCGCGCACGCCGTCGCCGTGGCGCCGCACGTGGTCGACCACGGGGGAGTCTTCGTCGAGGCCGGCGGTGACGACGAGGCGGACCCGTCCCTGTGCGAGCACGTACGACGCGGTGTCGTCGCGTCCGGTCTCGGGCCCGGCGTAGGCGATCACCCGAAACCCGAAGGCGGCGCAGAGCCAACCCGAGAAGGCCCGGGCGTTGCCCACCCAGAGCTCGAGCGAGTCCCATCCCCGCAGGAGCTCCCGGGGGGCGACCTTGCCAGCGGTGGTGTCGATGGTGGTCATCAGGAGGCCTCCTGGAGGAGCCGTCGGCAGGTGTCGTCGTCGTAGTCGGCCATGACGGCGCCGATCGCGTCGACGACCTCGTCGGTGGAGCGGGCGGCGAAGAGCACCGGCTGGTACCGGGTGATGTCGTAGGGGAGGGTCCCCATGGCCGCCACGTCGAGCGGGCGCAGGTCGGCCTCCGCGAAGTTCGCGCACTCGCCCGACGACGACAGGATCCCGGCCCCGTAGGCCCTGGGCTCGCCGTCCTCCCACACGACCCCGAACTCGAAGCTGAACCAGAAGACCCGCGACAGGAACCGGAGCGCCTCGTCGGTGGTGACCCGTCGGACGGCGTCGCCGACCAGGCGGTAGAGCTCGGCAAAGGGTCGGTGCGCCAGCTGGTTTGCGTGGCCGATGACCTCGTGGATGATGTCGGGCTCGGGCGTGTAGAGCGGCACGGAGTGGTGGCGGACGTACTGGGTCGAGAAGAACGACGAGTCGGCGAAGGCCCCGTAGAACCCCCGGAGCGGGGCGAGTCCGGCAACGGGCAGGTAGCGGAAGCCGCAGACCGGGCCCAGGCGCTCGGTCACCTCGTCGAGCTGGGGGACGTGGTCCTCGGGGAGGCCCAGCTCCTCCTTGGCGTCGAGGAACGCCCGGCAGGCGTGGCGCTGGTGGAGCGGTCCGAGGTCGCGGCTGACCAGGCGCCAGACCTCGTGCTCGACGTCGGTGTACTCGGCCTGGGGCACGGGATCGCCCGGCTGCCAGTCGATCGAGAGCGAGGCCAGCTCGCTGCGCCGAGCCCGGTAGGCGGGGTCGGAGACACCCGGGTGGTCGTCACCCAGGTCGACCTCGACGGCGCCGCCCAGGGAGCGGCGGACGGGGGAGTACAGCGATCCAGCGGCCATGGGGCACCTCGTGCCTGTGTTCGTGTACCCCCATCATGGGTGACCGATGCCGGATCGTCCAGCGTCTCGGTGGCCCTACGGGCAGATCGTCTGCCGATGACGTGGAGAGGTGCGCGAGGTGCTCTGTGCTCAGCCCGCCGCCGGGCGTCGCCGGGCGAGGCGGTGGAGGCCCAGGGCGCCCAGCGCCAGGGCGGCGGGGAGGAGCGGGGAGGTCACGCCACCGGTGTCGGCGAGGTCGCCGTCGGGCCGGACCGTGCCCGCGCCCCCGGTGCCGAGCCCGGAACCGCCCCCGGAGGGGCTCCGGGCCGAGTCGTCGCCCGGCGTCGTCGGCGCTGCGGTGCCGTCGGTGCCGTCGGGGGTGGTGGTGCCGTCGGTGCCGTCGGTGCCGTCGGGGGTGGTGGTGCTGTCGGGGGTGGTGGTGCTGTCCGGGGTGGTGGTCGTGGTGGTCGTCGTGGTGGTGGTCGTGGTGGTGGTCGTGGTCGTCGCCGGCGCGGCGCCGTCGTCACCGAGGTCGCCCGGCTGGAGGACGGCCAGGGTGATCCCGGCGAGGAGCACCACGAGGATCGCAGCGGCGAGTGCGGGGGGCATGCGACGTTGCAGCGCGATCACCTCGGGTCATCGTCTGGAGCGGGTGACGGGAGTCGAACCCGCGCCGCCAGCTTGGAAGGCTGGAGCTCTACCATTGAGCTACACCCGCAACTGATACCACGCTACCGCGCCCAAGTCGCGGACCCCTGGGTCGGGTAGGTGGGACTTGAACCCACGACCTCCACGTCCCAAACGTGGTGCGCTACCAACTGCGCTACTACCCGGGGCGCCCAGGCTAGGCGCGCATCCTCGGCCGGACGGTGCCGCGGGCATCACCCGCGCAGCCCTCGGGTGACTGCCCGGACGAGGAGCGGCAAAGGGGCCGGTACACTTCCCCGCTTGTGAAGACCAGCGTCGAGAACCTCGAAGACAACAAGGTCAAGCTCAGCGTCGAGGTGGACGAGGCCGAGTTCGACAAGGCCCTCGACGCCGCGTTCAAGCGGATCGCCCGGGAGGTGAACATCCCCGGCTTCCGTCCGGGGAAGGCCCCCCGCCGCATCCTGGAGGCCCGCATCGGCCCGGAGGCGGCCCGCCAGGAGGCGCTCCGCGAGGCGCTGCCCACGTACTACGCCCAGGCCGTCTCCGAGACCGACACCGACGTGATCGCCCCACCCGAGATCGACATCACCGCCGGCGAGGAGTCCGGCGCCGTCGCCTTCGACGCGGTCGTCGAGGTCCGCCCCCGCATCGACGTCCCCGGCTACGCCAGCCTGCGGGTCGAGGTGCCGAGCCCCGTGGCCACCGACGAGGAGGTCGAGGGCCACCTCGAGCGCATGCGGGCCCAGTCGGGCGAGCTGAGCAGCGTCGACCGCCCGGCCGTCGACGGCGACCACGCCAAGATCGACATCGGCGGCTCGATCGACGGCGAGGCCGTTGAGGGCCTCACCGCCGACGACTACCTCTACGAGCTCGGCTCGGAGGCCGTCGTCGTCGAGCTCGACGAGCACCTCCGGGGAGCCAAGGTCGGCGACATCCTCACCTTCGACGCCGAGCACCCCGACCCGGACGAGGACTCGACGCTGACGTTCCGCGTGCTGGTCAAGGACGTGCAGGAGCGCGTGCTCCCGGACCTTGACGACGCCTGGGCTGCAGAGGCCTCCGAGCTCGAGACGCTCGAGGAGCTCCGGACCGACATCCGCACCCGCCTGAGCGGCATGAAGCGGGTGCAGGCCCAGATGGCGCTGCGCCAGGGCGTGATCGACGCCCTCGTCCAGCTCGTCGACGAGGACCCCCCAGAGGCGCTCGTCGAGAGCGAGGTCGAGCGGCGCGCCCAGGACCTCGTCGCCCGGCTCCAGGCCCAGGGCGCCACCGTGGCGCAGTACCTCGAGGCCAGCGGCCAGGGCGCTGAGGAGCTCACCGCCGAGCTGCGCTCGCAGGCCATCGGATCGGCCAAGGCCGACCTCGCCCTGCGCGCCGTGATCGACGCCGAGGGCATCGAGGCCGACGACGACGAGCTCGAGGAGGAGATCGGCCGCCTGGCCGAGCGCCTGGAGATGAAGCCGGCTCAGGTGCGGTCCCAGCTCGAGCGCGGCGAACAGGTGCAGGCGGTACGCTCGGACATCAAGAAGACGAAGGCGCTGGAGTGGCTCGCGGAGCACGCCGAGGTCGTCGACGAGCAGGGCGCACCGGTCGACCGGGCAGCGCTGGAGCCGCCCGCCGACGCCCCCGACGCCGCAGCCGGCGGCGACGACGACGACCCCACTGGCGAGACCGCCGAGGAGCAGACCGGATGACCGACCCCACCCGCAACCTCGAGGTCCTCGCCGGCGGTCGCCAGCGGCTCGAGGCGTTCAACTACCTCGTGCCCACCGTGGTCGAGCAGACGAACCGGGGGGAGCGAGCGTTCGACCTCTACAGCCGGTTGCTCAAGGAGAACATCGTCTTCCTGGGCACCCCGATCGACGACACGATCGCCAACCTGATGGTCGCCCAGCTGCTGCACCTCGAGTCGGAGAACCCCGACAAGGACGTCAACATCTACATCAACAGCCCGGGCGGCGACATCACCGCGCTGTTCGCGATCTACGACACGATGCAGTTCGTCAAGCCCGACATCTCGACGATCTGCTTCGGCCAGGCCGCATCGGCCGCGGCAGTGCTGCTCGCCGCCGGCACCAAGGGCAAGCGCCTCGCCCTGCCGCGTGCCCGGGTGCTGCTCCACCAGCCGTACGGCCAGGCCATGGGCCAGGCCGTCGACATCGAGCTGGCGGCCAAGGAGATCGAGCGCATGCGCACCATGCTCGAAGAGCTCCTCGCCGACCACACCGGCCAGGACGTCGCCCGGATCCATCGGGACACGGACCGCGATTTCATCCTGTCCGCCACCGAGGCGCTCGACTACGGCATCATCGACGAGGTCGTGAGCTTCCGCGTGCCGGCACCTGCCGACGCGGCCGCCACGGCCTGAGCACCAGACGACGAGGGCGGGGGACACATGGCACGGATCGGCGAGGGTGGGGGCGACCTGCTGAAGTGCTCGTTCTGCGGGAAGTCCCAGAAGCAGGTCAAGAAGCTGATCGCGGGCCCCGGGGTCTACATCTGCGACGAGTGCATCGACCTCTGCAACGAGATCATCGAGGAGGAGCTCTCCGAGACGGCCGAGCTCCACTTCGAGGAGCTGCCCAAGCCCCGTGAGATCCACGAGTTCCTCGACGACTACATCGTCGGGCAGAACCACGCCAAGCAGATCCTGTCGGTCGCGGTCTACAACCACTACAAGCGCGTCCAGTACGGCGCCACGTCCCACGATGCCGACGTCGAGCTGGCCAAGTCCAACATCCTCCTGCTCGGCCCCACCGGCTGCGGCAAGACGTTGCTGGCCCAGACGCTGGCCCGCATGCTCAACGTGCCCTTCGCCATCGCCGACGCCACGGCCCTCACCGAGGCCGGCTACGTGGGCGAGGACGTCGAGAACATCCTCCTCAAGCTGATCCAGGCCGCCGACTACGACGTCAAGAAGGCCGAGACCGGGATCATCTACATCGACGAGATCGACAAGATCGCCCGCAAGAGCGAGAACCCGTCGATCACCCGCGACGTCTCGGGCGAGGGCGTGCAGCAGGCGCTGCTCAAGATCCTGGAGGGCACCACCGCCTCGGTCCCGCCCCAGGGGGGGCGCAAGCACCCCCACCAGGAGTTCATCCAGATCGACACCACCAACATCCTCTTCATCTGCGGCGGCGCCTTCGCCGGGATCGAGAAGATCATCGAGAGCCGCGTCGGCACCAAGGGCGTCGGCTTCGGTGCCGACATCCGCCGGGCCGACGAGAAGCAGCTCGGTCAGCTCCTGACCAAGGTGCTGCCCGAGGACCTCCTCAGCTTCGGCCTGATCCCCGAGTTCATCGGCCGCCTGCCGGTGATCGGCGCGGTGTCCAACCTCGACATCGAAGCCCTGGTCTCGATCCTGGTGGAGCCGAAGAACGCCCTGGTCAAGCAGTACCGGCGGATCTTCGAGTTCGAGGACGTCGAGCTCGAGCTCACCGACGACGCCCTCCAGGCCGTCGCCGAGCAGGCGCTGCTCCGGGGCACCGGTGCCCGCGGCCTGCGCGCCATCCTCGAGGAGGTGCTGCTCGACGTCATGTACGACATCCCGAGCCGCACCGACATCGGCAAGTGCGTCATCGACCGCGAGGTCGTCGAGACCAAGGTCAACCCCACCCTCGTGCCGCGCTCGGACACCTCCCGCTCCCAGCGTCCCCGCCGCGCTGCGTCCTGACCGCTGGCCCGGGTGGGTTCCCGCCCCCGTGGAGGGGTAGGACCGGCTGCGGTACGTTGGCGTGAGCCGACGTGGTTGATGACGACGAGAGGGACGCGGACGATGCGCAAGGTCTGGAAGGGTGTGCTGCTCGGAGGTGCGGTCGGTGCGGCTGTCGCCGGGGTCCAGGCGGCCCGCAGCGAGGACGCCGGTGACCAGGCCGCCGAGCGGGTCCTGAAGGCCGCCGCCGAGGCCGCCGCCGTGGGTGGTCTGGTGGGGTGGGTCCTCGACCGCCGCGACCGCAAGCGGGCCCGCGCCCTTGCTGCCCAGCGCCCCTCGCTGGCTTCCGCGCTGGCCAGCGCCGGTGCCCTCGCCGAGGCCGCGCGCCCGCACGTCGAGCACGCCGCCGAGGTGGCGAGGGATCGGGCCACCAAGGCGGCCGAGCAGGCCCGCCCCCACGTGGTCCACGCCGCCGGGGTGGCCAGGGACCGGGCGAACGAGGCGGCCGAGGTGGCCCGCCCCCATGTCGAGCACGCCGCCGAGGTGGCCATGGTCGGGGCGGCGAAGGCCGCCGAGCAGGCCCGCCCCCACGTCGAGGTCGCCAGGCGCAAGGCGACCAAGGCGGCCGAGCAGGCCCGCCCCCACGTCGAGCACGCTGCCGAGCACGCCCTCCGTCGCCTCGCCGAGGCGAGCGACGGCCGCGTCGTCGTCTCCCTCTAGCGCTCGTCTTCGCCGTCGAGTGGGCTGGAGCATCGACCGGGCCCTGGCGGAGCTCGACGACCACATCAACCTCGAGGCCATGGCCCCGTCACCCGACGGCGGTCGCAGCGCGCCTCCCACCCTCGACCGGATGGTCGCGCTCTGCGCCCTGATGGCCGACCCGCAGCACGCCCAGCCGGTGATCCACGTGACCGGCACCAACGGCAAGGGCTCGGTGGTGCGGATGGTGAGCGCCCTGCTCGCCGCATCGGGGCTGTCGGTCGGTACCTACACGAGCCCCGACCTCGAACGGGTCAACGAGCGGCTCTCGCGCAACGGCGAGCCGATCGACGACGAGGCGCTGGCCGAGGCCATCGGGGCCGTCGTCGAGCTGGAGGCCCTGAGCGGCCTGCGGCCGTCCCGCTTCGAGCTGCTGACGCTGGCGGCGTTCCGGTGGTTCGCCGACAGCGCCGTCGACGTCGCCGTGTTGGAGGTCGGCATGGGGGGCCGGTGGGACGCCACCAACGTCGCCGACGGCGCGGTCGCCGTGGTCACCAACGTGAGCCTCGACCACACCGAGTACCTCGGCCCCACACGCCACAGCATCGCCCTGGAGAAGGCGGGCATCGTCAAGCCGGGAGCGAGCCTGGTGCTCGGCGAGACCGACCCCTCCCTGGCGGCGGTCTTCGAGGGTGCGGGCGCCGCCACGACGTGGGTGCGGGGCCGCGAGCTCGACTGCACCGACAACGTGGTGGCCGTGGGTGGACGCTCCGTCAGCCTGCGTACCCCGGGTGCCACCTACGACGACGTGTTCCTCTCCCTCCACGGTGCCCACCAGGGCGACAACGCCGCCCTCGCCGTGGCCGCCGCCGAGGCGTTCTTCGGCCGCCCGCTCGAGGACGACCTCGTCCGCGAGGGGATGGCCAGCGTCGAGGTGCCGGGCCGCTTCGAGGTCCTCGGGCGACAGCCCCTCGTGGTGATCGACGGTGCCCACAACCCCGCCGGCGCGCTGACCGCATCGGCGACCCTCGATGACTTCTCGGTGGCGGGGGAGCGCATCCTCGTGGTCGGGATGAACCAGGGCCGCGATCCGGTGGAGATGCTGCAGGCCCTCGGCGCCGCGTCGGCACGGGTGGTCGTGGCCTGCGCCGCCGACATGCCCCGAGCCATGGCTGCCGAGGAGGTCGCGTCGGCGGCCCGCTCCCTCGGCGTCGAGGCCGACGTGGTCCGTTCGGTGCCCGACGCCCTCGACCGGGCGACGGCCCTCGCCACCGAGGACGACATCGTCCTGGTGACCGGCTCGCTGTACGTGGTGGGCGCCGCCCGCGCTGCCTGGCGGCGCCGCACCAGACCGTGAGGTCCGGCCGACGAGGCGATTCTCGCTCCGGTCACCGGCGCCCGTAGCCTCGGTGCCCCTATGGACCGCACCTTCGTGATCTGCAAGCCCGACGCCGTCGAGCGGGGCCTCGCCGGGGAGATCCTCGGCCGGCTCGAGCGCAAGGGGCTGCGGCTCGTCGCCGTCGAGCTGCGCACCATCGACGCCGACATCGCCCGTCGCCACTACGGCGAGCACGAGGGCAAGCCGTTCTTCGACGACCTCGTGGCCTTCATCACCCGCTCACCTGCGATCCTGGCGGTGGTCGAGGGCCCGAGCGACACCTGGAAGGTCGTGCGCACGATGATGGGCGCCACCAACCCCCGCGAGGCGGCTCCCGGCACCGTCCGCGGCGACCTGGCCGTCGATCTCACCGAGAACCTGGTCCACGGCTCCGACGGGCCGGAGTCTGCCGAGCGCGAGATCGGGCTGTTCTTCCCCGGCCTCAGCGGCTGAACGGGGCCCGGATCCAGGTGGCGACCGACCAGTGGGGGCGGGACTCGCCCCGGCGGCCGCGCTTGTCGACCTCCGAGCCGAGCCGTAGCCTGGCGTCTCCGCCCTCCACAACGTCTCGGAGGCATGTCCGCGTGTCCGACAACGTCTTCACCAACATCATGGGTCGCGACATGGCCGTCGACCTTGGGACGGCCAACACCCTCGTCTACGTGCGCGGGCGGGGCATCGTGCTCAACGAACCCTCGGTGGTCGCCATCAACGTCAAGGACGGCCGCCCCCTCGCCGTCGGCGTCGAGGCCAAGCGGATGATCGGCCGCACGCCGAGCCACATCCAGGCCATCCGCCCGCTCAAGGACGGCGTGATCGCCGACTTCGAGATCTGCGAGAAGATGCTGCGCTACTTCATCCACAAGGTGCACCAGCGCCGGTGGGTCAAGCCCCGCATGGTCGTCTGCGTCCCGTCGGGCATCACCGGCGTCGAGCAGCGGGCCGTGCAGGAGGCCGCGGAGTACGCCGGCGCCCGCAAGCCCGCCTACATCATCGAAGAGCCGATGGCAGCAGCCATCGGAGCCGGTCTGCCGGTCCAGGAGCCCACCGGCAACATGATCGTCGACATCGGCGGGGGCACCACCGAGGTGGCCGTCATCTCCCTCGGGGGCATCGTGGCCAGCCAGTCGGTGCGGGTGGCGGGCGACGAGCTCGACGACGCCATCATCCAGTACGTCAAGAAGGAGTACAGCCTCGCCCTCGGCGAGCGGACGGCCGAGGAGATCAAGATCAACCTCGGGTCCGCCTGGCCGCTGGAGGAGGAGCTGACCGCCGAGATCCGCGGTCGCGACCTGGTCACCGGGCTGCCGCGCACGATCATCACCTCCACCGAGGAGATCCGCGCCGCGATCGAGGAGCCCGTCGCCGCGGTGGTCGACGCAGTGAAGACGACCCTCGACAAGACGCCGCCCGAGCTGGCCGCCGACATCATGGAGCAGGGCATCGTGCTCACCGGAGGTGGCGCCCTGCTGCTCGGGCTCAGCGAGCGGCTCCAGGCCGAGACCGGCATGCCGATCTTCGTGGCCGACGACCCCCTGCACTCGGTGGCGATCGGCGCGGGTCAGTCGCTGGAGGAGTTCGAGGCGCTCAAGGGCGTCCTCTTCTCATCGAGTCACCACTAGCCGAGGCCGCGCCTCGTGGCACTCCGCTCCCCCGGGCGCACGCGCTTCACGCTGCTGTTCCTGGTCCTGTTCTCCATCACCATCATCACCCTCGACTTCCGGAGTGACGCCGGGGTCCTCGGCGCGGTCCGCGACGGTGCGGCCGACGCCCTCGCCCCCGTCCGCGACGCGGTCGGCGCAGTCTTCTCGCCGGTCGGTGACACCGTCGGCGGGATCACCGGCTACGGAGAGCTCGAGGAGGAGAACGCCCGGCTGCGGGACCGCATCGCCGAGCTGGAGGGCGAGGGCCACCGCGATGAGGGCGCTGCCGCAGAGCTGGGCGAGGCGTTGCGCCTCATGCGCCTCGACGACGTCGCCGGTGCCCCCACCGTTGCCGCCCGGGTGGTGTCGGCGCCGATCTCCAACTTCGAGCAGACCATCGAGCTCGACCGTGGCTCCAAGCACGGCATCGCGGTCGACATGCCCGTCGTCACCGGCGCCGGGCTCGTCGGGCGGGTCGTCAACGTCTCGGGCTCTCGTGCCACGGTGCGCCTCGTCACCGACCCCGCTTCGGCGGTCGCCGTACGGCTGCACTCGGGGGAGACCGGCGTGGCGGAGGGCGACGGCCCCAGGCGGCCCCTATCGCTCGGGCTC
The DNA here is from genome assembly GCA_035512495.1 of Acidimicrobiales bacterium. Classification (NCBI taxonomy): domain Bacteria; kingdom Bacillati; phylum Actinomycetota; class Acidimicrobiia; order Acidimicrobiales; species Acidimicrobiales bacterium. Next base: position 21,058 of record DATKDW010000052.1, on the reverse strand, counting down.
ATCGACATCGGCGCTGATGTCTCCGAGCGTGACGTCGTGGTCACCAGCGGCCTCGAGGGGAGCGCGCTGCCCAGCTACTTCCCGGCCGGTCTGGTGGTCGGTCGCGTCGTGTCGGTCGAGCCGGCCCCCGGGGAACAGCAGCTCGACATCCGGATCGAGCCGGTCGCGGACCTGGCCAACCTGCGCTACGTCCGGGTCGTGCAGGTGCGGCGATGACCATGGCGACCCGGCTGCCGCCGGTGCTCCTGGTGGCGGTGCTCCTCCACACCGCCCTGGCCCCCCAGCTGCGGGTCTTCGGGGTGGCGGCCGACCTCATGCTCCTGATCGCGGTTGCCGCTGGGGTGGCCGCCGGCGCCGACCGGGGCGCCATCGTGGGGTTCGGCGCCGGCCTCCTCGCCGACTGCTTCCTGCAGACGCCGTTCGGGCTGAGCGCCCTGGCGTACTGCCTGGTGGGGTGGGGTGTCGGCAGCTTCCAGTCGACGATCCTGCACGCGGCATGGTGGATCCCCGTGGTCACGGTGGCCGCCGCCAGCGCCGCCGGCGTGGCGCTCTACGCCGGGATCGGCGCCGTGGTCGGCCAGGGCCACCTGGTCTCGGGCCGCCTCGTCGGGATCATCGCCGTGGTGGCGGTGCTCAACGCCGTGCTCAGCCCGGTCGCGGTCCGGGTGATGCGCTGGGCGACGCTCAGCCGCTCGGCGCCCGGCCTCGTCCTCCGCTGATCGGGAGCGCCGCGACGTCACACGACCGAAACATCCGTGGGAGGATCGCGGGGTGAGCCCCGACACCCCCCGCTTGCGCCTCGGGATCGTGGGCGTGATCGTCCTCTCGCTCTTCGCCGCCCTCTTCGCGCGGCTGTGGTTCCTCCAGGTCCTCAGCGCCGAGGACTACGGGCTGGCGGCGCGCGTCAATGCCGTTCGCGTGGTGCACGACCCCGCGCCTCGCGGCCGGATCCTCGACCGCAACGGCGTCGTCCTGGTCGACAACCGGGCGTCCAACGTGGTCGCGGTCGACCGCACCAAGGTCGAGGAGCCCGAGGAGCGAGCCGACCTCATCCGCCGGCTCTCGGTGGTGCTCGGCGTGGACGTGGGGACCCTGGCGGCCCGCTTCGACGACCAGCGCGTGAGCCGGCTCGTGCCGGTCCCGCTCGCCACCGACGTCCCCAACGAGGTGATGGCGCACCTTCGGGAGCGCCAGGCCGACTACCCGGCGGTGGTGGCCCGGCGGATCGCCGTCCGCACCTATCCCCACGGGACGCTCGCCGCCCACGTCCTCGGCTACGTCGGGGAGATCAACGACACCGAGCTCGCCGAGCGCGAGGACAGCTACCGCCTCGGCGACCGGATCGGGAAGTCGGGCATCGAGCACGTGTACGAGGACGACCTTCGGGGGCGCGACGGAGAGACCCGCTTCGAGGTCGACGCCCTGGGCCGGCCGGTCCGCATCGTCGACGAGCGACCGCCCGTGCAGGGCGCCGACATCGTGCTCAGCATCGACCTGGAGGCCCAGCGAGAGGCCGAGGCAGCACTCGCCGACGGTCTCGAGACCGCCCGGGGAATGCCGTCGTCGACCGACGGCACGCCCCTCGTCGCCGATGCCGGTGCCCTCGTGGCGCTCGACGCCATGGAGGGCACGGTGGTGGCCATGGCCAGCTACCCGACCTTTGACCCGCGCGAGCTGGTCGACCGGATCACCCCCGAACAGGCCGAGTTCCTCTTCGGTGACGCCTCGGGCTCCCCGTTCACCAACCGGGCCACCCAGGGGACCTATGCCCCGGGTTCGACCTGGAAGCTGATGACGGCCTCAGCGGCGCTCCACGCCGGGGTCGTGACGTCCCAGTCGACCTTCAACGACACGGGCAGCTACTCGATCCCCAACTGCTCGCGCGGGTGCGTGAAGTCCAACTCGGGCGGGACCGCGTACGGGCTGGTCGACATGCGCCGGGCCTTGGCCGTGTCGAGCAACGTGTACTTCTACGACATCGGCGCCAAGTTCTGGGAGCGCCGGGGCACCCTCGGCGAGGAGGGGATCCAGGACGAGGCCCGGCGCCTGGGCATCGGTGAGCGCACCGGCGTGGAGCTCGGGTCGGAGTCGGCGGGGCGCATCGCCACGCCGGAGTCCCGCAAGCGCCTCCACGAGAACAACCCCGACGCCTTCCCCGAGGGCCAGTGGTTCATCGGCGACAACGTCAACCTCGCCATCGGCCAGGGCGAGCTGGCGATCACCCCGATCCAGCTGGCCAACGCCTACGCCGCCTTCGCCACCGGCACCCGTCACGCCCCCAACCTGGTGCTCCGGGTGGAGCGCAGGGTCGACGGCGAGCAGCAAGTCGTTCGGGAGGTCGGCGCCCGTGTGGTGGCCGACCTGTCCACGCCACCTGAGGTCCGCACCCCGATCATGGCCGGCCTCGTCGCGGTGGTCACCGATCCCCGGGGCACCGCCCGTCCTCAGTTCGAGGGGTGGCCGCACGACCTTTACCCGGTGGCGGCCAAGACGGGGACCGGCCAGGCCGGCCGCAAGCAGGACACCGCCCTCTTCACCGCCGTGGCGCCGGCCAACGAGCCCCGCTACTCGGTGAGCGTGATCATGGAGCAGGCGGGCTTCGGCGCCAGCGCCGCCGCGCCCGCAGCTCGCCGGGTCCTCGGCGTGCTGTCGGGCCTCGAGATCCCGGACCGGGCCGGCCCGCCGCCGGATCCCAGCACCGATCCTGACCCCGCCCTGTCCGTGGGTCAATGACGGTCGCCGGCCCGACCCGAGCGCCACGTCGCGTCGCCGTCGGTCGCGCAGCGCGGCCGGTCAAGGGTCGGGGGAGGGCCAGCCGGTAGGCTGGCCAGACCATGACGGTCTGGCCCCAGCTCGAGCCCCTGCTGGCCCAGGTGCAGAAGCCGGCCCGCTACATCGGGTGCGAGGACGGCGCCCGCCGGCCCGAGCACACCCCTGGGACCGTGGCCTGGCTCCTCGGCTACCCCGACACCTACGAGGTGGGGCTGCCCAACCAGGGCCTGCAGATCCTCTACGAGATCCTGAACGAGCGAGACGACGCGGTGGCCGAGCGGACCTACGCCCCGTGGGTCGACCTCGAGGCGCTCATGCGCCGGGACGGTGTGCCCCTCTTCTCGGTCGACACCCACCGCCCTGCGGCCGACTTCGACCTGCTGGCGTTCAACCTCGCCGCCGAGCTCACCTACACCAACCTCTTGAACATGGTGGACCTGGCGGGGGTGGCGGTGCGCGCTGCCGACCGGACGGCGGCAGATCCGCTCGTGGTCATCGGGGGCCACTGCAGCTACAACCCCGAGCCGCTCGCCGACTTCGTCGACGCTGTGGCGCTCGGCGACGGCGAGGAGCTGGTGGGGGAGATCACCGAGGTCGTCGCCGCCTGGAAGGCCAACGGCCGGGGCTCGCGCGACGAGGTGCTGCGGGCCCTCGCCGGTGTCCCGGGGGTCTACGTGCCTTCCCTCTACGACGTCGCCTTCGAGGGTGGCAGGCTTGCCTCGGTCGCGCCCAGGGCCCCCGAGGCGCCCGAGCGGGTCGAGAAGCGCACCATCGCCGACCTCGCCGACTGGCCCTACCCCAAGACCCAGCTGGTGCCGCTCACGGAGGTCGTGCACGACCGCCTCAACGTCGAGGTCTTCCGGGGCTGCACGCGGGGCTGCCGCTTCTGCCAGGCGGGCATGATCACCCGCCCGGTGCGCGAGCGCCCGGCCGAGCAGGTCCGCTCCATGATCGACGCCGGCCTGCGCCGGACCGGCTACGACCAGGTCGCCCTCACCTCGCTCTCCACCGCCGACTTCAGCGGCATCGAGCAGGTCGTGGCCGACACCGTCGACGACCCCGGCGCCTGCGGGCAGGTGTCGGTGAGCCTGCCGAGCCTGCGGGTCGACGCCTTCACCGTTGGCATCGCCGCCCAGATCCAGAAGGCCAAGCGGACCGGGCTCACCTTCGCGCCCGAGGCCGGCACCTGGCGGATGCGCCAGGTCATCAACAAGCTCATCGTGGAGGACGACCTCTACGAGGCGGTCGACGCCGCGTTCTCCCAGGGCTGGCGACGCATCAAGCTCTACTTCCTCGTGGGGCTGCCCACCGAGACCGACGAGGACACGCTCGGCATCGCCGACCTCGCACGTCGCTGTGTGGAGATCGGGCGCCGCCACACGGGCAGCGCCTCGGTCACGGTCTCCGTGGGCGGCTTCGTGCCCAAGGCCTTCACCCCGTTCCAGTGGTTCGGCCAGAACACGACGGTGGAGCTGCAGCGCAAGATCGACCTGCTCCGCAAGGCCACCAGCGGCGACCGTGGCGTCAAGGTGCGCTGGCACGACGCCGAGGCCACCCTCGTCGAGGGGATCATGAGCCGGGGCGACCGCCGGCTCGGCCCGGTCATCGAGCAGGTGTGGCGCGAGGGCGGGATCTTCCAGGAGTGGTCCGAGCACTTCGACCTCGCCCGCTGGACCGGCGCCATGGCCGACCACGGGCTCTCGGTCGACGACCACGTGCACCGCCACCGCACCGAAGACGAGGTCCTGCCCTGGGACCACCTCTCCGCAGGTCTCCACAAGGACTTCCTCTGGCAGGACTGGCGCGACGCCCTCGACGAGGTGGGTCTCGAGGACTGCCGCTGGACCCCCTGCTACGACTGCGGTGCGTGCACCGGCTACTCGATCGAGCACGTGGTGGCGTCCGCCGTGCCTCCGGCCGGAGGCTCCCAGGGCACCGCCCAGGGCGTGGCCGGCGTGGCGGTCGCCATCGGACGGCGGTCATCGTGACCCGCGTCCGCCTCCGCTTCGTCAAGCTCGGCAAGGTCCGGTTCACGAGCCACCGCGATGTTGCCCGCATGTGGGAGCGCGCCCTGCGCCGAGCCCGCCTGCCCGTGGCCCGCAGCGCCGGCTTCACCCCCCGTCCCAAGGTGGCGTTCGGCCTCGCCCTCTCCACCGGCCACGAGTCGGTGGCGGAGTTCCTCGACGTGACCCTCGTCGACGGCGAGGCCGTCGACGTGGCCGGCTTGCCCCGACGTCTGTCCCCCGAGCTGCCCGTCGGCATCGACGTCACCGGAGCGACGACGGTGGCCCCGGGCGTCACCTCGCTCCAGGAGGAGGTCGCGTCCTGCGACTGGCGGATCGCCGTGCGCGGCCTCGCCACCAGCCGCGCCCACGAGCTCGTCGAGGCCGCCCTCGCGGCCGACGAGCTGGTCATCACCCGCACCCGCAAGGGACGTGAGGTCACCGACGACCTCCGCCCAGCCGTCCTTGCCCTCACCGTGGCCGGGGCGACCCCCCAGGGCGCCGAGCTCCGAGCCGAGCTCGCCGTCCACCCTCGCAGTGTCCGACCCGCCGAGCTCCTCCGCGCTCTGTCCCCGGACGGGGGGCTCGTCGAGGGGCCGGTGCTGCGGACAGCCCAATGGATCTGGCGCGACGGCGCTCGGGAGGAACCGCTGTGCGCGGCTCCCGACGCGACGGACCGCCCGCAGGCAGAGGCGCTTGCCGCCTCGAGAAGGGACCTCCACCATGGCCGACTTCCACGCCCCGGACCCGACCCCGGACCTGGCAGCACCCACCCCGGATGGGGCGACCTCGTCGTCGCCGGACCAGAGCCGCGAGTCCGAGAACCGGACTGAGACCGAGGACGCCAAGGGGGCGGCGCCTAGCAGCGACGCCGACCGCATGCCCGACGACCTGCCCGACCGGATCCGCGAGAACACCCCGTCGGCCGAGGCGGCCGAGCGAGCACTGGTGCGGCGCAAGCCGCGCATCGGCGACACCATGCCTGCACCGCCCCCGCCCCCGCCGCCGCCCGCTCCCTCGGGCGACCAGAAGCGGCCCGACGGGGCCGACGGGCGGGGTGATGGTGACGGTGGCGGTGGGCAGCGCCGGCGACGCCGTCGCGGCGGCCGCGGCCGTGGTGGCGGCGGCCGTGGTGGCGGCGGTGAGCCCCGTGGGCGCCAGCAAGGCGGCCGCGGCCGAGGCGAGGGCCGGCGCGAGCGGCCGGTGGAGGCGGTGCTCGACGGGGATCCGGTCGAGGTCGACGACGAGGTCCTCGAGCGACGCAAGGGCCGCGAACGCAAGGGCCGACCGGTCGGTCGCTACCTCATGGCCGTGCACGCGCAGCCCGAAGCCACCCAGATCGCGGTGCTCGAGGGCCGTGCCCTGATCGAGCACTACGTGTCCCGGCCCCAGGACGACACCACACAGATCCACGGGAACATCTACCTCGGGCGCGTCCAGAACGTCCTGCCGGGCATGGAGGCGGCGTTCGTCGACATCGGCACCCCGAAGAACGCCGTGCTCTACCGCGGCGACCTCCAGTTCGACCCCGAGGACGTCGAGGAGGGGGGCAAGGCCCGCATCGAGCACATCCTCAAGGCCCGGCAGTCGATCATCTGCCAGGTGACCAAGAACCCGATCGGGGCGAAGGGGGCCCGCCTCACCCAGGAGGTCTCCTTGCCGGGTCGCTTCGTGGTCCTGATCCCGAGCTCGGCGACCTACGGGATCTCCAAACGTCTCGCCGACGACGAGCGCAAGCGGCTCCGGAGCATCCTCGACAAGGTCAAGCCCGCCGACCACGGCCTGATCGTTCGCACCGCCGCCGAGGGCGCGACCCGCGAGGAGCTCGAGCGCGACGTGGCCCGCCTCCTCGGCCAGTGGGAGCAGATCGACGCGCTGGCCAAGCGGTCACAGGCGCCTGCCCTGCTCTACTGCGAGCCCGACATGGCCGTGCGGGTGATCCGGGAGGAGTTCAACAGCTCATACCGGAGCGTGGTGATCGACGACCCCAAGCTCTACGAGGAGGTGCGCGACTACGTCGCCTCCATCACTCCGGAGCTGGCCGACAGGGTCGAGCTCCACGACCCCGAGTCGTCGCCGTTGCCGCTCTTCGAGCACCACCGGGTGCACGAGCAGCTCCACAAGGCCCTCGACCGGAAGGTGTGGCTGCCCTCGGGCGGGTCGCTGATCATCGAGCGGACCGAGGCGCTCACCGTGATCGACGTCAACACCGGCAAGAACGTCGGCAAGTCGAGCCTCGAGGAGACCGTCTACCGCAACAACCTGGAGGCGGCCGAAGAGGTCGCCCGACAGCTGCGCCTGCGCGACATCGGCGGCATCATCGTCATCGACTTCATCGACATGGAGATCAAGAAGAACCGGGAGGACGTGATCCGCGTCTTCCGCGAGGCGCTCGCCCGGGACAAGACCCGCACCCAGGTCTTCGACATCTCCGAGCTCGGCCTGGTCGAGATGACTCGCAAGCGCATCGGCGAGGGCCTCATCGAGTCGATGTCGGCCGGCTGCCCCTCCTGCGACGGCCGGGGCCTCGTCTTCGAGACCGGCCTCCTCGGCGACGACTGACCAGTCCGGGCGTCGCCCGGGCCTTCTCTCTACGACGTCGTGATGCTGGTCAGGCGCTCGATGCGGTGGTCGCCGGGCCCGAGCAGCTCGCCGAGCCGGGCGAGGACGACCTCGGCGTCGAACGAGTCGACTGCGGCCATGGCCTCGATGTCGGCCCAGTCCTTGGTGCGGTCGAAGAACGCCTTGAACACGGCCAGGTCGTCGGGCGCCAGCACGGCGATCCGGGCGCCGGCGAAGGGCACCACCACGGTGTCGTCCGCGGCGCGATCGTGGAAGTCGTGGGTGGAGAAGAACAGGTCGAGGGGGACCTCTCCGCAGAACACCCGGACCTGGCCGTCGCGCTCCACCGCAGCAACGTCGTCGCCGTCCCAGGTGACCCCGATCGGGAGGGCTTCGAAGACCCGGGTGGCGTCGGTGGGGCGCACGAAGACGTTCACGTCGACGTCGATCGTGCCCCGAGGCTCCTCGGTGGCGTAGGCGAGGGCGATGGCGCCGCCGAAGGCGTGGGGGATGCCGGCCGCCTCCAGGGCGGCGTGGACGTCGAGGACGAGGTCGACGACCGCGCTCATCTGGCCGGACCCGGGAACCGCGGGAAGGCGACCTCTTTGGTGCGCCGCCGCCGGGGGAGGTGCTCAGCCAGCTCCAGGGCCATCACCAGGTGTCGGCCTGCCCGCTCGGGGTCGGGGCGAGGGGGGAGTGGGCGCAGCCCGATGTCGAGGTCGTAGCCGGCCGCCCGGACGAGCCGCCGCAGGGTGGGGAGGCTGGGCTGGCGTCGTCCCCGCTCGTAGGCGGCGATCACCGGCTGGGTGACCCCCGCCCGCCCCGCCAGCTCGCGCTGCGAGAGCCCGCCCGCCCGGCGGGCTCGGAGGAGCAGCGAGGGTGCCGTCGTCGCCATGCTTCGAGCCTACCCAACTGATAGACGATCCGCTATCATCATGTGGGGTCGGCACGCAGTCCACCCGGCGAGTACGGTCGCCGCTCCGATCCCGAGGAGGCCACCGATGCCCGAGACCGATCACCGCTCGAAGCAGACCTCGTGGACCTTCCCTCGCGTGGTGGCCGCCGTCGGCGGCGGCTTCTTCCTGGCCACGGGCCTGTGGGCCATGGTCGCGCCCAGGTCCTTCTTCGACGCCCTGGCGACCTTCGAGCCGTACAACCAGCACCTCATCCAGGACATCGGCGCCTTCCAGATCGGGCTCGGCGCCGTGCTCCTCCTCGCCGCGCTCACGCGCCTCGACGCGCTCGCCACTGCCCTCGGCGGTGTCGGCATCGGCTCGGCAGCCCACGTCGTCTCCCACGCGGTCGGCACCGACCTCGGGGGCACGCCGGCGATGGACATCCCCGTGTTCTCCGTGCTGACGCTGCTGCTCCTTGCCGCCGCCGGTCAGCAGTGGCGCAGTCGCCAAGCCGAGGGGAGCAGCAGCGCCGAGCGATGACCGCCGGCGGGGCCAGGCACGGCGGGCGCGATGCCCGGAGCGTCGGGCGGGACCCGACTTCGCCGGGGCGCCGCCGCGCTGGTAGCGTTGCAGCCCTATGTACGCAGTCATCAAGAGCGGCGGCAAGCAGTCGCGGGTGGCCGAGGGCCAGCAGGTCCAGGTCGAGCGCCTCACCGGCGACGTCGGGTCCGAGCTCTCCTTCACCCCCATCCTGCTCGTCGACGGCGACACCGTGGTGTCGGCCCGATCCGACCTGTCCGCCGCCTCCGTGACCGCAAAGGTCGTGGGCGACGTCAAGGGTCCGAAGATCCGGGGCTTCACCTACAAGAACAAGTCCAACCAGCGCCGCCGGTGGGGACACCGCCAGGGCTACACGACCATCGAGATCACCGGCATCTCGAAGGGGAGCTGACATGTCCAAGACCAAGGGCGGCGGTTCCACCAGGAACGGCCGCGACTCCAACGCCCAGCGCCTCGGCGTCAAGGCCTACGATGGCCACCAGGTCACCGCCGGGTCGATCATCATCCGCCAGCGAGGCACCCGGGTCCACCCCGGCGACAACGTCGGCAAGGGCAGCGACGACACCCTCTACGCCACGGCCGACGGCTTCGTGAAGTTCGCCGACCGCAAGGGCCGCAAGCACGTCGACGTCCTCCCTCAACGGGCTCACGGGGCCTGACCCCGACGGGAGCCCTTCCCACCCTCCGCAAGCTCCGGGCGGGCCCCTTCCGTCGGCGCCACCCGCTCGCGGTCCGGTGAATCGGACTCGGCTGCGCCGAGGCGTCCTTGACTAGACGCCTCTCGGCAGGGCGGCGGGGTCCCAGCCGAGGTGCTCGACTGCCAGGGCGAGGGCGAAGCGGTCGGTCATGCCGCTGACGTAGCGGACCGCCGCCGCCACCGCCTCCTCGGTCCCGGGCGCCGAGATCGCCCCGTCGATGCCGATGGACCGCGGGTTGGCCACGAACCACTCGGTGAGCGACCGCAGCAGGGCGATCACCCGGTCGGCCTGCTCGCGGGCCTCGGGCCGCAGGTAGATCCGCTCGAAGTTGAAGGCCCGGAACGCCTCGAGCGCCTGTGACTCCTCCGCTCGCAGGGCGACGGTGCCGGTGGCCGCGATGGTGTCGAGCATGGCGGCCACGAACGACCCGAGCTGCTGCGACCGCCCGGTCCCGACCACCTCGGTCACCTCGGCGGGCAGGTCGGCCGGGGTGACGATGCCGGCGTCGAGGGCGTCCTCGAAGTCGTGGCAGACGTAGGCGATGCGGTCGGCCCAGGCCACGACCTCCCCCTCGGGGGTGGCCGGCGCGGGGCGGTTCCAGCTGTGGTTGCGAACGGCGTCGAGGGTCTCGGCACAGAGGTTGAGGGGCGTCAGGACCACGTCGGCGCCGTAGACGGCGTGGTGGTACCCGCCGGGCAGGAAGGGCGACAGGGCGCCCTCGCTGGCGTGCCCGGCCGGGCCGTGGCCGCAGTCGTGGCCCATGGCGGCCGCGGTGGTGAGCGCCACGTTGAGGTTGGCGCCTCGCGCGATCGACGCCGCCACCTGCGTCACCTCGATGGCATGGGTCAGCCGGGTGCGGAGGTGGTCGTCGTCCGGGGCGATGAAGACCTGGCACTTGCCGGCGAGCCGCCGGAAGGGTCGGCTGTGCTGGATGCGGTCGAGGTCGCGCTGGAAGCAGGTGCGGAACCGGTCGGGCTCTTCGGGTGTGGCCCGGTAGCCGGCGCCCTCGGCCCGGGTGGCGCCCGGTGCCATGGCAGCGTCCTCCGCCGATTCGCGGGCTGGTCGCTCGACCACCGTGGCGCGGCCGGCCGAGACGGGCGCCGGCCAGTGCGCGACGGTGGCCGTGGTGAGGGGGTCGAGGTCGCGCACGACGTCGAGGCTACCGACGCTGGGTGACGCTCCCCGCCACCTCGCGGGGAACGGAAGGGGGTCGGGGCTCCGGTGGCCCGTATCCTCGGGGGTCGTGTCCGAGTTCGTCGACGAGAGCGGTCTCCACGTCAAGGGAGGCGACGGTGGCGCGGGTGCGGCGTCGTTCCGGCGCGAAGCCCACGTGGCCCGTGGGGGCCCCGACGGCGGTGACGGCGGTGACGGCGGCGACGTGTGGCTGGTCGCCGACCGCAACGTGGCCTCGCTCCTCGGGTTCCGTGACCACCCTCACCGTGGCGCCGACGACGGAGCACACGGCACCTCCAAGAAGGCCCATGGCCGCGGTGGTGCCGACCTCGAGGTGCCGGTGCCCGTCGGCACGGTGGTCCTCGACCGCGACGGCACCGTGCTCGCCGACCTCGTCGGCGAGGGCGACCGCTGGCTGGCGGCGCCCGGTGGCCAGGGCGGCAAGGGCAACGCCCGGTTCCTCTCCAACCGCCGTCGGGCCCCGTCCTTCGCCGAGCAGGGCGAGTCCGGTGTCGAGCGGTGGCTCAAGCTGCAGCTCAAGCTCATGGCCGACGTGGCGCTGGTGGGGGTCCCCAACGCCGGGAAGAGCACGCTCATCTCCGTGATCTCCGCGGCCAAGCCAAAGATCGCCGACTACCCCTTCACCACGCTGGTCCCCAACCTCGGTGTGGTGCGACACGGCGACACCGAGATGGTGGTGGCCGACATCCCCGGCCTGATCGAGGGCGCCAGCGAGGGCAAGGGGCTCGGTCACCAGTTCCTCCGCCACATCGAGCGGGCCCGAGCCCTGGTGGTCCTGGTCGACCTGGCCCCGGTCGACGGCCTCGCCCCCGAGGACCAGGAGCGGATCCTCCTCAACGAGCTCGGCCGCTACCAGCCCGACCTCCTCGAGCGGCCCCGCCTCACGGTCGGCTCCAAGGCCGATGTCGCCACCGAGGATTGGGACGGCATGCGCATCTCCGCCGCCACCAACGAGGGCGTCCGCGACCTCGTGGGGCGCATGGCTGAGCTGGTGGCGACCGCCCGGGCCGAGCAGCCGGAGCGGACCGCCTACGCGGTGCACCGTCCCGGCGCCGAGAGCTTCCGGATCGAGCGGGCCGACGACGGCGCCTACGTGGTGATCGGTCGCCAGGCCGAGCGGGCGGTCGCGCTCAACGACCTCACCAACGCCGACGCCCTCGCCCTGGTCCACGACCGGCTCCGCCGCCTCGGCATCGACCGCGCCCTCGCCCGGGCCGGCGCCTCCGAGGGCGACGAGGTGCGCATCGGCCGCCTCACCTTCGAGTTCGAGTCCTGACATGGCCGTCGTCGTCGCCAAGATCGGCACCTCCTCGATCACCAGCGCCTCGGGTCAGATCGACGCCTCGGCCATCGCCAAGGTGTGCGGCGAGCTCGCCGACCTACGGGCCGACGGCCACCAGGTGGTCGTGGTCACGAGCGGCGCCATCGCCGCCGGGTTGCCCGCGCTCGGCATGGACCGGGCCGAAGCCCGTGACGTGAACACGCTCCAGGCCGTCTCGGCGGTGGGCCAGACCCGGCTCATGCGGGTCTGGGAGGACACCTTGGCCACCCTCGGGATCGTCGGTGGCCAGGTCCTCATCGCTCCTCTCGACTTCATGGTCCGCCAGCAGTACCTCCACGCCCGGATGACCCTGGTCCGCCTGCTGGCGCTGGGGGTGGTGCCGGTGGTGAACGAGAACGACGTGATCGCCGACGACGAGATCCGCTTCGGCGACAACGATCGCATCGCCGCCCTCGTCGCGCACCTCGTGTCCGCCGACGTGCTCGTGCTGCTCACCGACACCCCGGGCCTCTACACCGCCGACCCCCGACTCGACGACCAGGCCAGCCTCATCGAGGAGATCCTCGAGGTCGACGCCCGGCTCGAGGCCGTCGCCGGCGGCCGCGGCACGGCACGGGGCAGCGGGGGCATGGCCTCGAAGCTGGCGGCGGCCAAGATCGCCGCCTGGTCCGGTGTCCGGGCGGTGATCGCCGGCGCCGACCGCCCTGGTGTGCTCGCCGACGCCGTCGCCGGCACCCCCGGGGTCGGCACGGTGGTGCGGGCGAGGGCCAAGCGTCTGCCCGCCCGCAAGCTCTGGATCGCCTTCGCCGTCGGCTCGTCGGGCACGGTGCTGGTCGATGACGGCGCCCGGCGTGCCCTCACGGAGCGCAGCGTCTCGCTGCTCGCCGCGGGGGTGTGCGAGGTGCGCGGGCGCTTCGCCGCCGACGAGGCGGTGGAGGTGGCCGGTCCCGACGGCGAGGTGTTCGCCAAGGGCCTGGTCCGGATCGACTCGGTGACGCTGACGACGCTGCTGGGGAGGCGCACCGCCGACCTGCCCGAAGGCGTGCCCCACGAGGTGATCCACCGCGACGACCTCGTCGTCCTGCCCGGTTAGAGCGCTCCACCGGCGGGCTGTGCCACGATGCGGGCTCGCGTCGAAGGGGGCCACCATGAGGTTCGGGATCTTCTACGAGCACCAGCTGCCGCGGCCGTGGACCGCCGACGCTGAGTACGAGCTCCTCCAGCACGCACTCGACCAGGTCGAGCTGGCCGACCGCCTCGGCTACGACTACGCGTGGGAGGTCGAGCACCACTTCATGGAGGAGTACTCGCACTCCTCGGCGCCTGAGGTGTTCCTCGCCGCCGCCAGCCAGCGCACCTCCGACATCCGGCTCGGCCACGGCATCATCCAGCTCACCACCAACCACCCGGCCCGCGTCGCCGAGCGGGTGTCGACCCTCGATCTGCTCTCCCACGGCCGGGTCGAGCTCGGCTTGGGGGAGGGGTCGAGCGTGACCGAGCTGCACCCCTTCGACCGCCGCTTCCGCGACAAGCGGTCGATCTGGGAGGACGCGGTGCGCTGCCTCATCCCCATGTTCGGCGACGGGGGATGCGAGTACCACGGCGAGTGGTTCGACTTCCCCGCCCGCAACGTGCTCCCCAAGCCCCGCCAGAAGCCCCACCCGCCGCTCTGGGTGGCCTGCTCGCAGATGGAGACCATCCGCATGGCGGGGATGCGCGGGATGGGGGCCCTCGGGTTCCAGTTCGTGTCCGCCGAGGCCGCCCAGGCCTGGGTCCACGCGTACTACAACGCCTACACCAAGGGCTTCGACCCCCTGGCCGACTACGTGCCCAACCCCGCCATCGCGGTGGTGAGCCAGTTCATGTGCGCGCCCACCGACGAGGAGGCCCGGGCCAAGGCGGAGGGGTCCTCGTTCTTCCAGTTCGCCCTCGGCTTCTACAACAGCCACGGCCCGGTCGACCCGGGCAGCGTCGACCTGTGGGAGCAGTTCCAGGTGTTCAAGGAGACCCCGAAGGGTCAGGCCCAACGCCTCGGAGGGCTCATCGGCTCACCGGAGACGATCCGCCGCCACCTCCGCAAGTTCGAGGAGAGCCACGTCGACCAGGTGATCCTGCTCAACCAGGCCGGGAAGAACCGCCACGAGGACATCTGCTCGAGCCTCGAGCTCTTCGCCACCGAGGTGATGGGCGAGTTCCACGGCCGGGAGGACGAGCACCAGGCATGGAAGCGGGCCGTCCTCGCCGGCGACATCGAGCTCGAGGAGCTCGACACCGAGGCCCACGCCGGCCGCTCCTACCAGTCGGTCACCAAGGAGCCCGCACCCCGCTGAGCTGATCGGTCAGGTGCCCGACCCGGGCTCGGCCTCGGCCGGTGCATCCTCGGGCGCGTCGCTGGATGCCTTGGCGGCGCCGATCCCGAGCTGTGAGCGGATCTGCGAGAGGCGGGCCTTGGCCTCGGTGTTGCGGGCGGCTTGCTCGACCTCGAGCATGCGCGTCTCGACCGACTCGGACTGCAGCTCGGACATGCCCTTGGCCCGGGCGTAGCGCGCCTCGATCTTGTCGCGCACCTCGTCGAAGGTGGGAACGTCCTGGCCCACGGTCTCGCTCAGCGAGGCCATGGCCGTGTTGACCTGCTCCTGCATGGCCGCCTGGTCGAGCTGCGAGAGGAGCTGCTGACGCTCCGAGAGGCGCTTCTGGAGGGCGGAGGCGTTCTGGGCAACCGCCGTCTTGGCCTGGTCGGCCGCCTGGGCGGACTGGAGGTGGAGCGACTTGAGGTCCTCGACCTCCTGCTCCAGCGCGATGAGCCGGTTGGCGAAGGACTCGGCGGCCGAGGTGTATTCCTCGACCTTCTTGTCGTTGCCCGACGTCGCCGCGTCCTCGGCCATCAACACGGCCTGCTGGGCCGAGCCGTGCGCCTTCTCGAGCTCGGTCATGGCCCGGTTGAGGCGCATCTCGGTCTGCTTCTGGTTGGCGATGACGTTGGCCGCCTGCTCCTTGAGCCGGCGGTGGGCGTCCTGGCCCTCGGCGATCGCCTGCTCCAGCTGGACCTTGGGGTCGGCAGCGGCGTTGAACTTCCCCGTGAGCGAGGCCGTCAGGTACTTCCAGGACCGCTTGAGCAGTTTGAACATGGCGCCAGCCTAGGCGGGTGTCCCGCCTCCTCACCGACGAAGGCGGGCGAGCAGGGCGGTGACGTCCTCCACCCGAAGGGCGAAGACCGCCGTGACATAGACCACGCCTCCCACCCCCACCCCGGCGGCGGTCCGCACCACGGCCTCCATGCCGGTGCCGTCGCCGCCGACCGCGCCCGACACGACCGTCACCGCGGCCGCCATGACGGCGCACGCGACGAGCACGCGGGCCACGGTCGCGGTGACCCGTCGCACCTCCAAGGAGCCCACCCGGCGGTGCAGGACAACGAGGGCGACCACCGCCGCCGCCGTGTAGGCGCTCCCGTAGGCGGCCGCCAGGCCGGGCACGCCGAACACCGGCGCCAGCGCGAGGGCAAGGGCGATCTGCGCCACGTTCTGGCCGACGTTGATCAGGAACGGGGTGCGGGTGTCGCGCAGGGCGTAGAACCCGCGCAGCGCGAAGAGGTACACGGAGAAGCCGAACAGCCCGGCACCAAATGCCGCCAGCGTGGTCGCGGTGAGGTCGGCGGAGGCGCCCGTGAACGCCCCCCGCTCGAGGAGGGCGGTGACGATCGGGTGGGCGAGGACGATGTACCCGGTGGCGGCGGGGAGGACGACGATGGCCATGAGCCGCACGCCGTCGGAGAAGCGGGAGCGGAACGCCACCAGGTCCCCGCGGCCGGCTGCCGACGACAGCTCGGGCACCAGCGTGGTCATGAGCGAGACGGCGAAGAGCGCGTGGGGGAGCAGGAAGAACACGAACGCCCCGGTGTAGGAGGAGACGCCGCCCTCGGTGCGGTTGGCGAGGATGAGCACCACCAGCAGCGCCACCTGGTTGCAGACCACGTAGCCGAACGTCCAGCTCGAGAGCCGGCCGACCTGGCGGACCGAGGGGTGCCGCCAGTCGAGCCGCCAGCGGAAGTGCACCCCGGCCCGCCGCAGCGCCGGCCAGAGGGCCAGCGTCATGACGACGATGCCCGCAGTGGTACCGAGGCCGAGCGTCCAGAGCAGGAGGGGGTCGTCCCGCACGTCCTCGAGCGTCGGCGTGCCCCCGGCGAGCACGGGGAGGGAGATGAGGACGGCGGAGACGACGATGTTGTTCAGGGCCGGCGCGAAGGCGGGTGCCGCGAAGCTGCGACGGGCGTTGAGCACGGCGGTGGCCATCGCCGTCAGTCCGTAGAACAGCATCTGCGGCATGAACAGCCGGAGCATCGAGGTGGCGACCTGCTGCTGGTCGGCGGCCACCGAGCCCGAGACGCCGAGGGTGTAGACCTGCACGATCCAGGGGGCGGTGATGAGGCCCACCACGGTGACGCCGATGAGCCCGACCGACGCGACGGTGACGATGGCGTTGGTCCCGTTGTCGTCGCCCTCGTCGCGCTGCTGGACGAAGATCGGCACCAGCGTCGCCGATAGGACGCCGCCGAGCAGCAGCTCGTAGACGATGTTCGGTGTCGTGTTGGCGAGGGTGTAGGTGTCGGTCAGCCGGGTGAAGCCGATGGCGTAGGCGGTGGCTGCGAGGCGGCCGAACCCGGTGAAGCGGGACAGGGCAGTGCCCAGTGCCACGACCGCCGACGAGCGGAAGAGGTTGAGATCGCCAGGTGGCGCCTCGGCGACGGCCGCGGCCGCCGAGGTGGCGGCGGCGGGGGCGGCACCGAGGGGATCGTCGGCGTGCTCCTGCTCGTCCAAGCCTCAGACCTGACCCGTGGTGCCGTCGGTCTCCTCCAGCGCCGACCGCAGCGCCTCGAGCTCGAGCACGAGCTCCTCGACTTCGTCGCCGAAGCCGCCCACGTCGACGCCTTCGCCCGAGCGCACCGACAGCTCGATGCCCCGCGCCACGGCCTCGCCGAGGCGGGCGTCGATCACGCGGAGGTGGTCACGGGCCTCCGCCGCCACCGCCTGGAGTCGCCGGGCGGTCTCGAGCCGGGCCTGGACGGCACCAGCCACCTCGTCGGCGGTGGTGGGGTCGTCGTCGAGCGCCGCCAGCCGGCGCTCGGCGCCGGGGGCGTCGAGGGCGCTGACGGCGTCGTCGAGCGCATGGCCGCGCTGGGCGACCCGCCAGCACTCCTCGACGCCGCGCTGGATGCGCCTGCCGATCTCCTCGAGGCGGTCGCGGAGCGGTCCGGGCCGAGCCTGGGCGACGGTCTGGTCGTAGCGGGCCTGGGCCTGGAGCGCGGCGCTCACGAACCGTCGCCACGGCTCCCGCAGGGTGAACGGGTCGATGCGCTCCCGGTGGGGGCGGCCGGTGACGGCGGCAGCGCCCACGCGGACGGCCCAGCCGGCGACGGCGAAGGCCACCACCGCGACGTGTGGTCCGGCCATGGCGAGGAGGCCGACGGCTGCCCCAGCGACCGTCGCCAGCGCGGCACCGGGCGACACCGCGGCATCGGCCATGCGTGCCGGTACGGGTCGGGCGGTGGCGCGGACGGGACGTCGGTCGGGCAAGGCGGCAAGCCTATGGGCCGACCGGCGGCGCACCGATCCCCGACGAGGGCGGCGCCCTCTCGACGTCGGCCGCCAAGGTGGTGAGGTCGTCGCGATGGACCACCGGCCTGGGAGCACCCCGGGAGGCGACGGTACGATCGTCGGCGTGGACGATCAGCCCCCGACCCCGATGGAGGCCCTCGGGCGACGGGCCCAGGCGGCGTCGCGCACCCTGGCCATGGCGTCGGCCGAGGCCAAGGACGCCGCCCTGCTGGCCGCCGCCGACCTCCTCGAGCAGCGCTGCGACGACGTGCTCACCGCCAACGCCGTCGACGTGGAGCGAGCCGTGGGCGCGGGCACGCCGGCCACCGTCGTCGACCGGCTCCGCCTCGACGACGTCCGGGTGGCGGGCATGGCGGCCGGTCTCCGGCAGGTTGCCTCGCTGCCCGACCCCGTCGGCCAGGTGGTCGAGGGCTGGGTGCGTCCCAACGGGTTGCGCATCAGCCAGGTGCGGGTGCCCCTCGGCGTGGTGGCGATCATCTACGAGAACCGCCCCAACGTGACCAGCGACGCTTTCGGCCTGTGCCTCAAGTCGGGCAACGCCGCCTTCCTCCGCGGGTCGTCGGCCGCCATCAGCTCCAACCAGGCCATCGCGGGGGTGCTCCGCGAGGCGGTGGCCAAGGCCGGGCTGCCCGAGGACTCCCTCGTCCTCGTCGAGGACACGAGTCGGGCTTCGGCCGTCGAGTTCATGCGGCTGCGCGGACTCATCGACGTGCTCATCCCGAGGGGCGGGCACTCGCTCATCACCGCCATCCTCGAGAACGCGACCGTGCCCTACGTGATCGACGGCGACGGCAACTGCCACGTCTACGTCGACGCCGCCGCCGACCTCGACATGGCCACCTCGATCATCGTCAACGCCAAGACCCAGCGCCCGTCGGTGTGCAACGCCATGGAGTCCCTGGTCGTCCACCGTGATGTGGCCCAGGCTCTCCTCCCCGGCCTCGCTCGCGCCCTCGACGGGGTGGTGCTGGTGGGCGACGAGGCAGCCCGGGCAATCGAGGGATCCATCGCTGCCGCCGAGGAAGGCGACTTCGGCCGGGAGTTCCTCGACCTCAAGCTGAGCGTCGCGGTGGTCGACTCGCTCGACGACGCAATCGCCCACGTCAACCGTCACAGCTCCGGCCACAGCGAGGCCATCGTCACCGCCGACCTCGTCGCCGCCACCCGCTTCACCCGCGAGGTCGACGCCGCCGCCGTGCTCGTCAACGCCTCCACCCGCTTCGTCGACGGTGAGGAGTTCGGCTTCGGTGCCGAGATCGGCATCTCCACCCAGAAGCTGCACGCCCGGGGTCCCATGGGACTTCGCGAGCTCACCACCACCAAGTACGTGGTGATGGGCGACGGCCAGGTGCGCGGCTAGCGGCCCCGACGACTCAGGGCGACCCCGATCATCGTTCTGGCACCAGGAACGCGCCGGGAAGCAGCGCGTTCCTGGTGCCAGAAGGTGCACGCTTCACCGGGCGGGCACCCATGCCCCGTGGAACCCGTAGGGCACGCGGCGGGAGATGCGCACCTCGGCCAGCGGCGGGCCGGCGACGTCTTGGGCGTCGAGGATCACGAGCGTGGTGCGCTCCTCGTCGTCGTGGTGGACGAGGCCCACCAGCCAGCCACCGTCCTCGTCGGTCGCCCGCTCCGGGTCGGGAACGAACGACAGCTCGCCCGGGTGGTTGCCCGGTCCGAACTCGTGCTCGGCCCGCGTCCCGTCTCGGAGGTCCTGCTTGAAGGTGCGGGTCGCGTCGTAGGGCATGCCGTTGCCGAGCTCGATGGTGTAGCCGTAGCGGTGGGGGAGACCCACTCGGCCGGGGGCGATCCGGGAGAAGTCCTGGGCCTGATCGTCGAGCAGGTCGGCGCCGAGGCGGCCGCTGGCGAGGTCGACGGTCCACCGCTCGAACCGTGCCCACCGGTCGGCTCCGCCGCCGAGGGGACCCTCGACGTCGTGGGCGCTGGAGATCAGCGGCAGGTCCACGGTGATGGAGGTGCCGTCCTCGTAGGCGTTCAATGGGTGGTAGCTGTAGCCGAGCGGGGCGTCGACCCACCGGACGTCGGCGCCGGAGCCGTCCCGGGGCAGCAGGCCGAGGCGGGCGCCGTTCTCCGGCGTCCAGCGGAAGGGGAAGCCGGTGGTCGCCAGCGCCCCGAGGTCGAACACCGCCGGCTGGTCGAAGAAGACGATGTGGTGCTCGGTGATGGCGAAGTCGTGCATGGAGACCGGAGCGGGGAGGTCGATGGCCTCGGTGCGCAGCAGCCGGCCCTCCGGTGAGATCAGGTGGTAGAGCAGCCACGGCGGCTCCCACCAGTAGGAGAAGGCATGCAGCTCGCCGGTGACCGGGTCGACCTTGGGGTGGGCGGTCATGCCGTGGCGGAGGGGCTCGCCGAAATCGGCCCGGCCGATGGTGTCGAGGTGGGCGTCGAGCACGTAGGGCTGGCAACCCTCGGTGAGCGACAGGGTGAGGCCGGCGAAGGCGACCACGTTGGTGTTGCTCGAGTCGTACATGGGCTGGGCCGGCCCCTCGCGACGGGCTTCGCCGAGCGCGTCGGCCACGGGGTCGGTGCGGACCCACCGGTTGCGGTAGGAGCGGGCCCGGCCGCCGTCGAGCTCGATGCCGTGGACCATGCCGTCGCCGAGGAACCAGTGGTAGGGGCTGGGGGGTGCGCCCAGCGGGTTGGGGCCGGTGCGCAGGAATCGGCCGGCGAGCGCCTCGGGGATGCGACCGGTGACCGCCAGGTCGTCGATGACGACCTCGTCGGCGACTGGCGCGTAGCCGCCGCTGAGGAAGGGGTCGGCGACGGCGGTCGTGTCGGTCATGGTGCCTCCCGGCGTCGGGTCTTGCCATTGACAAGATGCGCTCTCTCAGGGATCTTGTCAATGGCAAGTCCGGGCTAACGTCGCGGTGTGACCACGGAGCGCTCCTATCACCACGGCGACCTCCGCCGGGCGCTGCTCGACGCCGCCCTCGAGGTGGTGGGCGAGGTGGGCCCCGCCGGACTCCGGCTGCGGGAGGTGGCGCGCCGGGCGGGGGTGAGCCACGCCGCGCCCGCCCACCACTTCGGCGACTTGGCCGGTCTCCTCACCGCCCTTGCCGCCGAGGGGCACCGGAAGCTTGCGGACGCGCTCGCCGACGTCATGGCCAGCACCGGTTCGTTCCTCGAGGTCGGCGTGGCCTACGTGGGCTTCGCCACGAGCCACCCGGCCCACTTCCAGGTGATGTTCCGCCCCGACCTCGTCCACGCCTCCGACCCGGAGCTGAAGGCGGCCCTGGCAGCGGAGGCAGCGCTGCTCTACCCCCCGGCGGCCGACGTGGCCGGTGAAGGCCAGCGCGGCGTCGACGCCGCGGTCGCCGCCTGGTCCCTCGTCCACGGGCTGGCCACCCTGTGGCTGGCAGGGGTCCTGCCCTGCCAGGAGGGCGAGGACCCCGAAGACCTCGCTCGCCGCGCCGCGTCGTTCCTCTTCGGGCCGCCGTGACCCGTCCCCTCGGCG
>DATKDW010000051.1 GCA_035512495.1 Acidimicrobiales bacterium | reverse complement strand
CCCGTGAGCCTTAGTCGGCGAGGGCGGCGACGATCGACTCGAGGAGGATCCCCAGGTAGGCGTAGACGGCGAGCGCCGGGCCTTCGGGGTCGTCTGGGTCGGGGCTCAAGTCGGTGTCCTCGCTCACGTCGAGTCGGGTCCCGAGCACGAGGCGGAGGTCGTTGACCGCGCCCATCCAGGTCAGCAGCTGCTCCTCGTCGAGCCGGGTCGCCGCCAGGGTCTCCTCGACGGTGTCGAGGGCGGCGAGGCGACGCCCGAGCAGGTCGTCGTGCACGAGGCTGCGGTACTCGGCGTCGTGTTCGGGGTCGTCGACGTAGGCCGAGGGGAACAACCGGCGCAGGCCCGGGTCGGCGACGCCGGTTGCGCCGTCCCCGGCTCCGTCGGTGAGGGCGGTGCGGAGCTGGGGGACGAGGTTGGCGAGCAGCTCACGCTCCTGTTCGGGGAGGCGGATCTCGAAGTCACCGCTGCGGGTCCGCCGCACCCGGCGGGTGAAGAACCCCATCACGTGTCCTGCTGCATCGTGGCCCAGAGGCCGTGCTCGTGGAGGCGGAAGACGTCCATCTCGCACTTCTCGCGGGTGCCGTTCGACACGACGGCACGACCCTTGTGGTGGACGTCCATCATGAGGCTCGTCGCCTTCTCGAGGCTGTAGCCGAAGAGCTTCTGGAACACGAAGGTCACGTACGACATCAGGTTGATCGGGTCGTTCCAGACCAGGACGATCCAGGGGGTGTCGGTCTCGGCCTCCTCGCCGAGGTCGGGCTCCCGGACCTCGACGGGGCTGGTGGAGTCGACGATCACGTGGCGGCCAGCGTCTGGTCGCGCCGCGTCTCGTCGTCCCGGTCGTCGCGGTGGTCACGGTGGTCACGGTGGTCGGGAGGGTGCTCCTGGAGGCGGCGCCCGCCGGTCGTGGGCGAGAGCACCGCCGAGAGCACGAGGTTGAGTCGCACCACCGTCGTCCACACCGCGATGGCCCCGATGATGTGGACGCCCACCAGCAGCGCCGGGACGCCGGCGAACCACTGGGCGTACCCCACGCCGGCCTGAGCGAGGAGCAGCACCACCAGCACGGCGCCGGTGACCCGGACCCGCTCGGGGGCGCCTCGACGGACCAGCAGCGCGACGAGGGAGAGGGTCAGCACCACCATGACCACGACGGAGAGCCCGTGGACGCGGGCCACGTCGGGGAGGTGGAAGCCGAGACGGGTGGCCAGCTGGTCCCCGGCGTGGGGACCCGTGGCGGTGACCACCGTGCCGGTGAAGATCACGACAGCGGCCACCGCGAAGAGCGTGCGGCCGAGCCGCAGCACGAGCGGCTCCACCACGGCCACCGCCTGGCCCTCGGGCCGCCCGGCGCGGTGGTGCAGCACCACGGCGTTCCAGAGCAGGACCATGGAGAGCAGGAAGTGACCCATCACCAGCTGGGGGGAGAGCTCGAGCAGGACGACGGCCGCACCGAGGAGGATCTGGGCGACCACGCCGATCACCAGGCCGGCGGACAGCCACGTGAGATCCCCCCGGCGGGGACGGCGCAGCATCGACCCGAGCACCGCGAGGATCACCGCCACCGAGACCACGCCGGTGAAGAGGCGGTTCACGAACTCGATCATGGCCGGGGCGTGCGACATGTCGGCCGGCGCCAGCTGGCCCTGCTCGCAGGTGGGCCAGTCGGTGCACCCGAGTCCGGAGCCGGTGAGGCGCACGGCGGCACCTGTCACGATGATCGTGGCCAGCGCCAGCGTGGCACCCAGCGTGATGCACCGGTAGGCCCGGGGAGAGAGGCGGGGGAGGGCCATCGCCACGTCATGGTAGGGCGCCGGCGCCGGCGAGCTCATGTCGAGCGCGGCGTCGCGACGGGGTCCCCTCCGTCCGGGTTGGGCCACGCGACGACCCTCCCATAGGCTTCGCCCGTGCTCCAGGTCGACCGACCGGCGCTCGGCACCCGGCTCTCGGGCTATCTCGCCCTCACCAAGCCGCGGATCATCGAGCTCCTCCTCATCACCACGGTGCCGACCATGATCGTCGCCGCGGGGGGCCTGCCCTCGCTGTGGCTCATCCTCGCCACGCTTGCCGGCGGCGCGCTGGCCGCGGGTGGCGCCAACGCCATCAACATGTACGTCGACCGCGACATCGACGCCATCATGAAGCGGACCCAGAACCGTCCCTTGGTCACCGGCCTCATCGCTCCGCGCGACGCCCTCGTCTTCGCCATCGGGCTGGAGGTGGCGGCGTTCGCCCTGCTCTGGGGCACGGTCAACCTCCTGAGCGCCGTCCTGGCCGTCAGCGCCACGGCGTTCTACGTCTTCGTCTACTCGCTGTGGCTGAAGCGCACGTCGAGCAGCAACATCGTCGTCGGCGGCGCTGCCGGGGCCGTGCCGGTCCTGGTGGGCTGGGCAGCGGTGCAGAACTCGCTGTCGTGGGCGCCGATCGTGCTCTTCGGCATCATCTTCTACTGGACCCCGCCTCACTTCTGGGCCCTCGCCGTGCGCTACCGAGACGACTACGCCGCTGCCGACATCCCGATGCTGCCCGCCGTGGCCAGCCTGCGCACCACCTCGATCCGGATCCTCGGCTACACGCTCCTCCTCTGGGCCCTCACCCTGGTCTTCTCGCCAGTGGCGGGCATGGGGGCCATCTACCTCGTGGCTGCGGTCGTGCTGGGTGCGATCTTCACCTGGTTCTCGGTGCAGCTGCTCCGGGACTCGACCCCGGCGAGGGCGATGCGCCTCTTCACCTGGTCCATCACCTACATCAGCCTCCTGTTCGGGGCCATGGCCCTCGACCAGCTGCTTCGCTCCGGGGTGTGACGGGCCTGGTGCGGACGTGTTCGCCAGCCCTGTGCCCCCTGACTAACCTCCCGCCCGGCCGGTCGGCGCCCCCGCCCCGACCCCGGAGCCGACGATCCGAGGTTCGATCCGCCCCATGTCGATGACCGAGACCACAGAGGCCCCCGGCACCGCTCCGGCCGGCTCCACGACGACCGACGTGCCGGTCCTCCCGTCGGAGCTCGCGGGCCTGGCCGGCTGGCTCTCCACCGCCGACCACAAGCGGGTGGGGCGCATGTACCTCGTCACGTCGTTGGCGTTCCTGGTGGTGGGGGGCGTGGTGGGCGCCATCCTCGGCGTCGAGCGCATCGACAGCGGCCTGGCCCTCGTCTCCTCGGGCAGCTTCGAGCAGCTCCACACCTTCCACGGCGAGGTCGCCGTCCTGCTGTTCCTGGTCCCGTTCTTCCTTGGCCTGGCCACCTACCTCGTCCCGCTGCAGGTCGGTGCCCCCGACATCGCCTTCCCCCGGGGCGCGGCGGCCGCCTACTGGACCTATCTGGCCTCGGGCCTGGTCCTGGTCGGCGCCTACGCGGCCGACGGCGGCATCACGGGTGGCGACGCGGTGGCCGTCGACCTCTACCTGCTGTCGCTGATCGCCCTCGCCACGGCCACCTGCGTCGCCCTCGGCAGCGTGCTCACCACGATCGTCACCGAGCGGGCCCCCGGCATGACGCTGCTGCGCACGCCGCTGTTCACCTGGTCGATCCTCGTGGGCGGTGGCCTCACCCTGCTCACCAGCCCCGTGCTCATCGCCCGTCTGATCGAGCTCCTCATCGCCCACCGCTACGGCGGCGAGGTCGGGTCCTACGCCGACATCTCCTGGTTCTGGTCGGTCCCGACCGTCTACCTGCTGGTGGTGCCGGCCGCCGGTGTGGCCCTCGAGATCGTGCCGGTGATCGGCGCCAGCCGCTACCGGGTGCACGCCGCGGGGATCATCGTCCTCGGTGCCATGGGCGCCCTCGGCTTCGGCGCCTTCGTTCGCCTCGAGGAGGCCACCAGCGGGATCGGCAGCCTGGTCTTCGTCGCCATGGGCCTGGCATCGCTCCTGCCCGCCCTGGCGCTCGTCGGCCTGCTGGGCGACACCCTCCGCCGGGGACGTCTCACCCTCTCGTCCTCGCTGCTGCTCGCGCTCGGCGCTGTGGTGCTCCTCTTCCTCGGGGCCCTGGCCGGCGCGGCGTCGGTGATCGAGCCCCTCGAGCTCGACGGCATGGTCTGGCAGGTCGGCCAGATCCACCTCACCCTCTACGGCGGTGCCGTCCTCGGCGCCTTTGCCGCCCTCTGGTACTGGGCCCCCAAGATCTGGGGCGTCCACCTGGGTGAGCTCGCCGGCAAGGCCGTCTTCGCCCTCACGTTCCTCGGTGCCCTCCTCCTGGCCGCCCCGGACCTCGTGGCCGGCCTCGTCGAGGACCAGGCCGTGCGCTCGGCGACCCTCGACGGGAACCTCCTCGTCGGCCTCAACGTGGTGAGCCTCGTCGGCGGCGTCCTCGGCATCCTCGGCGTCCTCGTCGCTGTCGGCTCCCTCCTCTCGAGCGTGGGCCGCGGGAATGGCGTGCGGGCCACCGCCGACCCCTGGGGTGGCCACACCCTCGAGTGGGCCACGACCTCACCGCCCCCGCCGGGCAACTTCGTCGGCACCGTCCCCGTCGTCACCTCACCCACCCCGGTGCTCGACGCCCGCAGCGACACGGAGGTCCCCGCCTGATGGCCGTCTCCACCGACGTCTCCCGCTCCGGCGCCGCAGCGGCGACCGAAGAGGGGGCTCCGATGTCCCTGCTGGGCCTTCCCCCGGCGCCTGAGCCCCGTCGCCGCAACACCGTCGTGGTGGGCGCCCTCTTCGCCGTCGCGGCCGGGATCATGCTCCTCGCTGGCGTGCTGGCCAGCTACTTCGCCGCCCGGGAGGCCACCACCGGTGCCGGGGAGGAGTGGCTCGGGGCCGACCTGCCCAACGTCCCCCTGGTCGTGGCCTACGGCACCCTCCTGATGTCGATGGTCACCGCCCAGTGGGCTGTGGCCGCGGTCAAGATCGGTGAGCGGCGCCAGCTGTACCTGGCTGTCGGGATCACCATCCTCCTGGGCCTGGCCTTCGTGAACGCCCTGTCGTTCTCATGGGACGTCCTCGGCCTGGCCGCCGGTGAGTCGGCGGTGGCCAACGCCATGTACCTGGTGACGGTGACCCACCTCCTGATGGTGGTGGCCGCCGTCGCCGTGTTCGTGGTCATGGGCTTCCGGGCCCTCGGCGGGCAGCTCAGCCCGCGCAACAGCGAGTTCGTCGCCGCCGCCGCCATCGTCTGGCACTTCGTCGCCCTCGCGGGCGTCGTGGTGTGGTGGTGCGTCTGGTTCCTCGAGGGAGGTCCTGGCTCCACATGATCACCACCGGCGCCAAGCTCTGGTACGCCATCGCCCTCCTGGCCTTCGTGGCTGCCGGCGTCTACTTCGTCGCCACCAGTGGCGAGGAGTACGGGGCCATCGTCCTGGCCTTCGCCGGTGTCGCCGCCGCGGTCCTCGGGACCACGGCGACGGTGGTCCGCGACGGAGACGTCGCTGCGCCCGCCGAAGGCGCCACCGTCACCGAGGTACCCCACCCCCACGCTCTCCCTGCCCTCTGGCCCGCCTTGTCGGCGGTCGGCGTGGCCCTCACCGTCATCGGCTTCGCCGCCGGCAACGCCTTTCTCTACGCAGGCCTCGCCCTCCTCGGCGTCGTCCTCGTCGAGTGGATGGTCCAGGCATGGGCCGAGCGGGCTTCGTCCGACCCCGGCGCAAACCAGGGGCTCCGGAACCGGATCATGTTCCCCCTCGAGATCCCCGCCCTTGCCGTGATCGGCTTCGCGGTGGTGGTGCTGGCGTTCTCCCGGGTGCTGCTGGCGCTGCCGCAGACCGGGTCCTCCGTGGTCGCCATCCTCATCGCCGCCCTCGTGTTGAGCATCGCCGCGATCCTGGCCAACCGGCCGCAGCTGAGCTCCTCGCTGATCAGCGGCATCGTCGTCCTCGGGGTGATCGCCCTCCTGGGTGGGGGCATCATCGGCGCAGTCGCCGGCGAGCGCGAGTTCCACCACTACGGCGACGACCACGCTGACGTCGAGTCCGACGCCGACGTCGTCATCTCGGCGTCGAGCGCGACCGGCTTCGACCAGGAGGTGGTGACGCTCGACGCCGACACCGACGTGACGATCGTCTTCGAGAACCACGACGACGAGACCGTCCAGCACAACGTCCACATCCAGGGCCTCGACGACGCCGTCACGGAGATCATCCCCGGTGGGAACGCCGCGACGGTCCTGATCAACGCTCCTCCCGGCGAGCACACCTTCATCTGCGACGTGCACCCCACCACCATGCAGGGGACCCTCGTGGCCCAGGAGCCGGCCGCGGACGACCCCCACGGCACCCCGTGACCTGCGCTTCGGCGAGTTGGCCGCCCCCACCGTCTTCGGCAAGGCTTCGGGCCGGCGGCTGTGCCGCCCCCCGCCTGCACTCCTTCCGACCCACCGTGTGCCTCGCAGGAGCCCGTGCATGAAGGTTCTCCAGTCCCGCCGCCTGCTCCGCTGGCTCGGCCCCGCGACGATGGTGCTCGTGCTGGGCGCCTGCGCCGGCGACGCCCCCCAGGACGCGCTCGACCCGGCCGGCCCCTACGCCCGCTCGGTCCACAACCTCTTCGTGCCCGTGTTCTGGGTGGCGGTGGCCGTCTTCGTGCTCGTCCAGGGCGCGATCGTCTTCGCGGTGATCAAGTTCCGTCGCAAGGACGGCGACGATGCCTGGCCCGAGCAGACGCACGGCAACACCCGCCTCGAGGTTGGCTGGACGATCCTCCCCGCCCTCGTGCTCGCGGTGATGGCCGTCTTCACCGTGCCGGTCATCTTCGAGCTCGACGACAAGCGCCCCGACGAGTCCATCTTGGTGGAGGTCACCGGTCAGCAGTACTGGTGGGCCTTCTCCTACCCCGAGCACGGCGACATCGTCACCGCCAACGAGCTGCACATCCCCGCCGGGCGCCCCGTGTTCCTGGAGATGACCTCCGAGGACGTCGTCCACTCGTTCTGGTCGCCTCGCCTCAACGGCAAGCGCGACGTCACCCCCGGCCGCGTCCACACCTGGACCATCGAGGCCGACGAGCCCGGCGTCTACTCCGGCCAGTGCGCCGAGTTCTGCGGCGCCTCCCACGCCAACATGCGCCTGAAGGTCGTGGCACACGACGAGGCCGGTTTCGACGCCTGGGTCGAGAGCCAGCACCAGCTCCCCGAGGCGCCCACCGACGGCCTCGCCGCCGAGGGCTTCGAGCTGTTCGAGACCCGTGGTTGCGCTGCCTGCCACGACGTGCGGGGCCAGTACGAGGTGGTCTCGGAGACCTCCCCGCCGGCGCCCGACCTGACCCACCTCTTCACCCGCGACTGCTTCGCCGGGTGCATCTACGACCTCAACGACCGCAACGAGGTCGAGGCCTGGCTGCGCGACCCGCAGCGCAAGGCCGGTTCCCTGATGGTGATCGGCGAGCTCAGCGAGGCCGACATCGACGCCCTGTACGCCTACCTCGAGACGCTGCGATGACCTGGAGCGCCCCCCAATGGCACTGACCGACGACCGTCCCGTCCTCGAGCTGACGGCAGGGGAAGACGCCGAGCGGCGCGAGCCCCTCGGCGTCTTCCGGCGACCCACCGCCACCACCGGCTGGCGCTCGTGGCTGACCTCGGTCGACCACAAGAAGATCGGCATCATGTACGGCGCCACCGCGATGGTCTTCTTCGCCATCGGCGGCCTCGAGGCGCTCCTCATCCGCACGCAGCTGGCCACACCCGACGGACAGGTGCTGAGCGAGCAGGCCTACAACCAGGCCTTCACCATGCACGGCACCACCATGGTCTTCCTGGTGATCATGCCGATGCTGGCCGCCTTCGCGAACTACCTGATCCCGCTCATGATCGGGGCGCGCGACGTCGCCTTCCCCCGGCTGAACGCCCTCAGCTACTGGATCTTCCTGGCGGGCGGGCTCTTCCTCTACTCCAGCTTCTTCCTCGGGGGCGCCCCCGACAACGGCTGGACCTCGTACGCGCCCCTCAGCAACAACCTCGCCTACTCGCCCGGGATGGGCCAGGACTTCTGGACGCTCGGCCTCCAGATCACGGGCATCGCCTCGCTGGCGAGCGCGGTCAACCTGATCGTCACCGTCATCAACATGCGGGCCCCCGGCATGACGCTCATGCGGATGCCGATCTTCGTGTGGATGAGCCTGGTGGCGCAGTTCCTGCTGCTCTTCGCCATCCCGGTCATCACCGTGGCGCTGTTCCTGCTCATGTTCGACCGGCTCTTCGGCGCCAACTTCTTCAACGTGGCCGAGGGTGCCGACCCGCTGCTGTGGCAGCACCTCTTCTGGATCTTCGGCCACCCCGAGGTCTACATCCTGATCCTGCCGGCGTTCGGCATCATCTCGGAGGTCATCCCGGCCTTCGCCCGTAAGCCGCTGTTCGGCTACCCGTTCATGGTGTTCTCCGGTGTGGCCATCGGGTTCATGGGCTGGGGCGTGTGGGCCCACCACATGTTCGCCTCCGGGCTCGGCCCCGTGTCGGTGGCGGCCTTCTCGCT
Source organism: Acidimicrobiales bacterium (assembly GCA_035512495.1). Taxonomy (NCBI): domain Bacteria; kingdom Bacillati; phylum Actinomycetota; class Acidimicrobiia; order Acidimicrobiales; species Acidimicrobiales bacterium. Next base: position 27,901 of record DATKDW010000051.1, on the reverse strand, counting down.
GTCGACGATGTTCATCGCCGTGCCCACGGGCGTGAAGATCTTCAACTGGATCGCCACCCTCTGGAACGGGAAGCTGAACTTCACCGTGCCCATGCTCTTCGCGGTGGCGCTGGTGTCTCAGTTCGTGATCGGCGGCCTCTCGGGCGTGACCCACTCGGTCGCCCCGCACGACACCCAGCAGCACGACACGTACTACATCGTCGCCCACTTCCACTACGTGCTCTTCGGCGGATCGATGTTCGGCATCTTCGCCGGCGTCTACTTCTGGTGGCCAAAGGTCTTCGGGCGGATGCTGAGCGAGACCATCGGCAAGGCTCACTTCTGGCTGATGTTCGCCGGCTTCAACCTCACGTTCGGGCCGATGCACATCCTCGGGCTCCAGGGCCAGCCCCGCCGCACCGCGACCTACGCCGAGGGCATGGGTTGGGACCTGATGAACCAGCTGGCGACGTGGGGCTCGTACCTGATCGCCGCGTCGTTCCTCCTCTGGATCTTCAACGTGGTGAAGAGCCGCGCCAACCCGCCCGCCGGCGCCGACCCCTGGGACGCCCGCACGCTCGAGTGGTCCATCTCCTCCCCGCCACCGGCCCACAACTTCGACATCGAGCCGACGGTCAGCCAGCTCGACGAGTGGTGGCACCGCAAGTACGGCGAGGACGACCACGGCGTGATCGTTCGGCGCGATGACTACGAGTGGATGTCGGTGGTGGGTCCCGAGGAAGGTGGCACCTCGGCACCCCCGCCCGAGTCGATCCACCTGCCGTCGCCGTCGTACTGGCCGATCGTGCTGGCCCTGGGCCTGCCACTGATCGCCTACGGCCTCCTCTTCACCTACTGGCTGTCGGCCCTCGGCGGCCTCGTCCTGATCGCATCCGTCTACGGCTGGAGCCTCGAGCCGTCGGTCGACCCCGACGCCGGCCACGGCCACGTCGAGCCCGACCGGGTCGACGATGACGACGACCCCGGCACCGCGGCCGACCCCGTCGCCGCCGGCACCACGGAGGAGCCCTCGTGAGCACCACCGAGCAGTCGACCATGGTGGTGCCCCCCGGTGGGCACGAGCCGCACGCCGAGCACGCCGGAGGCGGGCACCACACGAGCACCGGCCTCTCCAACGAGAAGATGGCGATGTGGACCTTCCTCGGGTCCGAGTGCCTTCTCTTCGGCGGGCTGATCTCGACCTTCCTGCTCTACCGGGGAAAGGAGGTCGTCAGCGGGCCAGAGGTGCGCGAGCTCTACGACATCCCCTTCACCTCGGTCAGCTCGTTCATCCTGTTGATGAGCTCGCTGACCATGGTGCTGGCCCTGTCGGCGATCCAGCGGGGCAACCACCGCCAGCTCCGCACCTGGTTGCTCACCACCGCACTGCTGGGCTCCACCTTCGTCGCCGGCCAGGTCTACGAGTTCACGGCCTTCTACCGGGAGGGCCTGGGCTTCACGACCAACATCCAGAGCTCGGCGTTCTACGTGCTCACCGGGTTCCACGGCGCGCACGTCACGATCGGCATCGTGATGCTGCTGAGCCTGTTCGTGATGTCGCACCGGGGCTCACTGCCCACGGGGCGCTCGGAGACGGTCGAGATCGTTGGCCTCTACTGGCACTTCGTCGACATCGTCTGGATCATCATCTTCACCGTCATCTACCTCGTCCCCTAAGAGGCGACCATGAGCGAGACCGAGACCTTCGAGCAGGATCCCGCATCGGCGCCCACGGCGCACGAGGAGACGGTCACCGGGGCGGGCCACGAGCACCCCAACGACCGCAAGTACGCGACGATCGCCCTGATCCTGGGCGCCATCACCGCCGTGGAGGTCCTCTTCTACTACCTCGAGGACGACCTCGGGAACACGATCGTGATCACCGGGCTCCTGCTGATGATGGCGGTCAAGTTCTGGGTCGTCGCCGCGTTCTTCATGCACCTGCGCTTCGACTCCAACCTCTTCACCAGGCTCTTCTACTCCGGTCTCGCCCTGGCCGCCGCGGTCTACGTCGTGTTCCTCGCCACGTTCTCCTTCTGGGGCTCGTCGGGCTGACCGTGGGTGCCTCGGCGGAGCTGGTCCACGGCAGCACCATGGCCGCCCAGGCCGACCCCTGGCGGTTCACCCCGCACCCCGAGGTCTGGGTGCTGGTCGGGGGCCTGGCCCTCCTCTACTGGTACGCCATCACCCGCATCGGGCCCACGGCCACCCGTCCTGACGAGCCGGTGGTGACCGCCAGCCAGGTCCGCTGGTTCGTCGCCGGCCTGGTGCTGCTGTGGGTCGCCTCGGACTGGCCTGTGCACGACATCGCCGAGGGCTACCTCTACAGCGTCCACATGGTCCAGCACCTGCTGCTGTCGCTGGTGATCCCCCCGATGGTCCTGCTGGCGACGCCCACCTGGCTCGCCCGGATGGTGGTGGGCAGCGGGGTGCCGTATCGGGTGCTGCGCTTCCTCACCCGACCGGTCACTGCCACGTTGATCTTCAACGCCGTGGTCGCCGCGACCCACATCCCTGGCGTGGTCAACGCGTCGGCGTCCAGTGCGCCGCTGCACTACCTGGTGCACGTGGTCGTGGTCGCCGCCGCCCTCATCATGTGGACCCCGGTGGCGGGCCCGCTGCCGGAGCTGCGATTCACCCTCCCGGTGCAGATGATCTTCCTGTTCATGCAGTCGATCATCCCGACCGTGCCCGCCGGGTGGCTGACCTTCGCCGAGGGCGTCGTCTACAAGGCCTACGACGTGCCCACCCGCCTCGCCGGCATGTCGGTGGCCCACGACCAGCAGCTGGCCGGCCTGGTGATGAAGACCGTCGGCGGCTTCTACCTCTGGTTCGTGATCGCCATGCTGTTCATCCGCTTCGCCACCAAGCAGCAGGAGGATGACCGCGCCGGTGGCATGCCGCTCGATCGGCGGGCACCGGTCGCGACGGCGGCCGGGACGTTGACGTGGGAGGAGGTCGAGCGCCAGCTCAAGACCGCACCCCCCGCCCCGACCGATCCCGTCGACCGTCCCACTTCCTGACCCGGACGCGGTCCGTGGTTCTGGCACCAGAATCGCGCTGCCCGACGGCGCGTTTCTGGTGCCAGAACAATGTCGCCTCGGTTATGGCACCAACATCGCGCTGCCCGACGGCGCGTTTCTGGTGCCAGAACGATGTCGATGTCGCTCGACAGCTCCCGCGGGCTACTCCCAGCGGAAGCGCCAGACGGCGAGGGCGGGGGCGGCGAACGCCCATGCGACCAGGACCAGCCAGGCTCTGGCCGGCACGGCAGCTCCGGTCGTGAGGGCGGCGTCGAGGGCGGCCGAGAGGGCACCGGCCGGTAGCAGCTCGGCGATCGTCCGCAGCGCACTGGGCAGCCGGTCGAGGGGAAAGACCATGCCACCGAGGAGGAGAAGGACCAGGTAGAGGCCGTTGGCGGCGGCGAGCGTGGTGAGTGCCGGGAGGGTCCCGGCGAGCAACAACCCGATGCCGGCGAAGCCCACGCTGGCCACGAGGGCGACAACGGCCGCCACCGCCGGGTTGCCGCCCGGCCGCCAGCCGAGGGCGACGGCCACCCCCACCAACACCACCACCTGCACCACCTCCACCGCGAGGACGGCGATGGTCTTGGCGCCGAGGAGGCGCGGCCGGCCGAGCGGGGTGGTGCCGAGGCGCTTGAGGACGCCGAGCTCACGCTCGAAGCCCGTGGCGATCGCGGGGTTCACCATGGCGGCCGACATCACCGCCAGGGCAAGGATGCCGGGCGCCAGGAAGTCGACGGGGTTGTCGACGCCCGCTGGCATGGGAAGCACGTCGACCAGGGAGAAGAACACCAGCAGCACCACCGGGATGCCGAGGAGGAGGAGGAGTGACTCACCCCGGCGGGCGGTGAGCGCCAGCTCGGTTCGTGCCTGGGCCAGCAACGCCGTCATCGGCGTCTCCGGACCCGCCGCCGGCCCGTCCCCGGCACAGGCCCGTCGCCCTCCGCCGCCGCGGTGGCAGCGCTGGCCTCGCTGGTGAGGCGGAGGAACACGTCCTCCAGGCGCTGGCGGCCTGCCCGCAGGTCGGCGAGGGGGAGGTCGTGGGCTGCCAGCCAGCCGGTGAGACCAGCCACGGCAGCCGGTGTGGGCGGGACGGCGGCGACGTACTCGCCCGGCGTGACCTCGGTGACAGAGGCTCCGATCGAGGTGGCCAGGTCGGCGACGTCGATGCCCGCCGGCGCGCCGAAGCGGATCTCGTCGCCGGGGCCGGAGCCCATGAGCTCGGCGGGCGTGCCCGCTCCCACCACGGTCCCCCGGTCGATGATCACCACGCGGTCGGCCAGGCGCTCGACGTCCTCCAGGTCGTGGGTCGTCATGACCACTGCCACCCCTGCCTCGCGCAGCTCACGGACCACCTGGCGGACCACCTGGCGCCCGCCGACATCGATCCCCGCTGTTGGCTCGTCGAGGAATGCGACCTCCGGCCTCCCGACGAGGGCCAACGCGAGGGAGAGGCGCTGCTGCTCACCACCGGAGAGCTGGCGCCAGGTGGCGCCCTCCACCGGTCGCAGCCCCACGCGGTCGAGCAGCTGCTCGGGGTCGGCAGGGTCGTCGTAGTAGGCCGCGAAGAGGCGCAGCGCCTCGAGGGGACGGATGCCCGGGTACACGCCGTCCTGTTGGAGCATCACGCCGATGCGAGGTGCGAGCCGGGCCCGGTCGCGGCGGGGGTCGAAGCCGAGTACGCGCACCTCGCCAGTGTCGGGCCGCCGGTATCCCTCGAGGGTCTCGACGGTGGTGGTCTTCCCGGCGCCGTTCGGCCCGAGCAGCGCGCAAACCTCACCCGCCTCTGCCTCGAAGCTGATGCCACGAACGGCGGTGGTGTCGCCGTAGCGGACGACCAAGTCGGACACCGACACCGCAGGCACGACGGGACGCTACCGTCGCCCGGCCGGGGCCAACCGACTTCGGCGGCATCGCTCCGCCCGCTACCGTCCCCGCCATGCTCGATGCCCGACGGTTGCGCACGGAGCTCGACGTTCTGAAGGCCGGCCTGGCCCGCAAAGGCGCCGACCTGGGCGAGCTCGACCGTGCGGCATCGCTCGACGAGCGCCGACGGGCGCTCCAGGAGGGGCGCGACCGGATCCGCAGCGAGGTCAACGACCTCTCGAAGGAGGTGGGTCGGCTCTCCAGCGCCGGCGACCGTGAGGCTGCCGAGGCGAGGAAGGAGCAGAGCCGAGCGCTCGGCGACGAGGAGAAGCAGCTCGCCACAGAGGCCGACCTCGCCGCGGTCGAGCTGCGGGAGCTGCTGCTGCGCATCCCCAACCTGCCTGCCGACGACGCGCCAGACGGGCTCGGCGAGGACGACAACGTGGTGCTGCGCGTCGAGGGCTACGACCCCGACGGCTACGGCGAGCACCAGCGCGTGCCGCACTGGGAGGTCGGCGAGGAGCTCGGCATCCTCGACCTCGAGCGGGGCGCCAAGATCGCCGGGTCGATGTTCCCCATGTACCGGGGCGCCGGTGCACGGCTGCTGCGGGCCCTCACCGCCTTCGCCCTCGACCGCCACAGCGACGCGTTCGAGGAGATCCGGCCCCCGACCTTCGTTCGCACCGAGACCCTGGTGGCCACCGGTCAGCTCCCCAAGTTCGCTGACGACGCCTACCACATGGAGCGCGACGACCTGTGGGCCATCCCCACAGCGGAGGTGCCTCTGACGTCGCTGGCCCGCGACGAGATCCTCGAGGAGGGCGACCTGCCCGTCCGCCTCACCGCCGCCACCGCCTGTTATCGGCGGGAGTCGGGCTCGGCGGGTCGCGACACCCGCGGCCTGCTGCGCAGCCACGAGTTCGACAAGGTCGAGATCCTCTCGTACTGCACCCCCGAGCAGGCCCCGGCCATGCACGAGGAGCTGCTGGGCCGAGCCGAGGGCCTGCTGCAGGAGCTGGGCCTGCCGTACCGCGTGCTCGACATCTGCACCGGCGACCTCGGCCAGTGCCACGCCCGCCAGTTCGACCTCGAGGTCTACGCACCGGGCGTCGACCGGTGGCTCGAGGTCTCGTCGGTGTCGTGGTTCAGCGACTACCAGGCCCGCCGGGCGAACATCCGCTACCGGCCCGCCGGCGGCAAGGGCACGGCGTTCGTGCACACCCTCAACGGATCGGCGCTGGCGTGGTCGAGGATCTGGCCGGCCATCGTGGAGTCGCACCGTCGGCCCGACGGCAGCGTCGGGGTGCCCGAGGTCCTGCAGCCCTACCTCGGTGGCGCGGACACGCTGGCGGGTCCGCCGGCCTCGTGAGCGCAGCGCTCGCACGTCCCCACGAGGGCGAAGTGGTGGGTGTCGAGGTGAAACCCGAAGTCACCCTCCAGCCGCTCCGCCACGTCGGCAAAGAGGCCGTCGGGGAGGTGGATCACCGCACCGCAGCGCTCGCAGGCGGCGTGGTGCTGGAGCTGGTCGGTCAGGTGGTAGATCGCCCGGCCGTGGCCGAGGTGGACGTGGGTGACCACGCCGAGTGCCTCGAAGGCCTCGAGGGCGCGGTACACCGTCGAGAGGTGGACCTCGGGCTGGCTACGCCGCACGACCTCGGCCAGCTCCTCTGCGCTGACGTGGCCCGGCCCGTCGAGGAGGCCGGCGAGCACCGCCCGTCGGGCTCCGGTGACGCGCCCGCCCCTGGCCCTGAGGCGGGCGAGGACCTGCTCCTCCCGCTCGCTTCGCCCACCGCCGGTCGCCACGCCGGCAGGGTAGCGCTGGTCGCTCCGCGGCCGGCCGGGGGCTCGCCGTCACGCTGAGCGCCCCCGCCCGCTGCGTCGGCTGCGGTGCGGCCAGGGCCTCGGTGGCTGCCTCGTGCCCCCGCTGCGGCCGCCCCGCCCCGTCGCCCCGGCCGGTGGCGCCCCCGAGCGCGCCGCGGTGCCCGGCCTGTGGCAGCACCGCCCTCGGTGCCAGGACCTGCCCCGCCTGCGGGTTGCCCCGCCCGCCTGCGCCGGCCGAGCCGCCGGCGCCGGTCAGGACCCGGAGCAACGTCCCGCTGGCGGTGGCGCTCGGCGTGGTGTCGGTGGTCGTTGCTGTGGTGGTCGCGTCGGTCTGGCGCCAACCCGGTGATGCCGGCCTGACGGCGGTGTGGCGCCTGACCGCCGGCGCCGAGGTCATCAGCCCGCCGGCGGTCGACGGGCGCGACGCCTTCGTGGCCACCGCCGACGGCGTCGCGCTGGCCGTTGGCCTGAGCGACGGACGGGTCCGCTGGCGCTTCGAGGCCGGCGAGCGGGCGGTGGGTGGCCTCGTCGCCCACGCCGGGCTCGCCTACCTGGTGACTTCCGCGCCCGATGGGGAGGCCGGGCACGTCTTCGCCGTGGACACCCGCACCGGCAGCGAGCGGTGGCGGCTGACCATCGACGTGGCGCCCGGTGGGCCATTGGCGATCGACGGCACCTCGGCGTTTCTCCTGGCCGGCGAGGTCCTGGCCGTGGACGCGGTCACCGGCGAGGAGCGCTGGCGCCGTGCGGTCGGTGCCGGTCCGGGCATGGTGGCGGCGGGGGCGGGAACGGTCGTCGTCGTCACCGACGCCGGGATCGAGGCGCTCGACGCCCGAGCCGGCGAGCAGCGTTGGGAGCGCCGCACGCCTGCCCGCCCCGAGGTGCCCCCGGTGGTCGTGGGCGACGTGGTGGTCACCGGCGACGGAGGTGGAGCGGTGGTCGGCCTCTCGACCCTCGACGGTGGCGAGCGCTGGCGGGTCGCCACCGGGGGGCTCCTCCTCCAGTCGCCGGCGTCGGCCGGTGGGGTCGTCGTGGTGGCCACGACCGATGGCGCCCTCGCCCTCGACGTCGCCAGCGGCTCGGTGCGGTGGCGGGCCGGCCCGGGCGGCGATCGGACCCTTCGGGTCGCCACCGACGGCTCGGCGGTGGCGGCCGTGACCGACGGCGAGCTGCAGGTGCTCGACGCCCGCACCGGTGCGCGGATCGGCGTCGCCAGCGCGCCTCGGGCGCGCCACGCCGTGGCCCCCGTCGTGGTCGCCGACGGCGTCCTCCTGATCGCCGGGGAGGTCGTGGAGCTGGTGCCGATGCAATGAGCGTGGCCCCAGCGGGGGCACGGTGGCTGCGTCAGGTCGATGCGGCCCGGACCGAGCCGCTGCCCGTCAGGAGCACAACGGCGCCGGCGACCGACGCCATGGCCGCCAGCGTGAGGGCCAGGCCGTAGCCACCGGTGGCGTCGTGCACCACACCCACCACGGCGGGCCCTCCTGCCACGCCCATCGTCATGACCAGCTGGCTCACCGAGTAGATCCGACCGTACTCCCGCACCCCGAAGGCCTCGGCCAGGAGGAGCGGGTGGAGCATCAGCAGGTTGCCGATGGTGAGGCCGAACGCGACCGAGCCGGCGTAGAGCGCGGCACTGCCCTGACCGGTGGCGAGGAGGACCAGTGCGAGGCCCTGGGTGACCATGAGGACGACGGTGAGGGCTCGGATGGGCACACGGGTCGCCAGCCAGCCGCCCACCAGGCGGGCGACCACGCTGGTGGCGGCCACCACCGAGACCGCCGACGCCGCCCGGCCCTCGTCGAGGCGTTCGCTGACCAGGTTGAAGTGGTGGGCGAGCCCGCCGACCTGCGCCAGCATCACCAAGACGTAGGCCGCGGTGACGGCGATGAAGAACCGGGTCGTCCGGGCCACGGCGTAGGGCACGCCGTCGATCTCCCGGGCTGTCCCGTCGTCGGGCGGAGCGGGGTCTCCGTCGGGCTGGAGGCCGAGTGCAGCCGGGGACGACCGGACCACGGCGGCGGTGACAGGGATGATCCCCACCACGAAGGCCAGTCCCAGCCACGGGGTCACGGCGTCGAGGCCGTGGCGGGTGATGAGCCCGGCGGTGAGCGGTGTGATCACGATCCCACCCACGGACAGCCCGGTAGACGCCACGGACAGGGCGACGGACCGGCGGCGGGTGAACCAGCGCGTCACCACCGTGATCCCGGGCACCAGCCCCGCGGCGGAGAACCCGGCGCCGAAGACGACGTAGAGGGCATAGACCTGCCAGAGGACGGTGACCTGTCCGAGCAGGGCGAGGGAGGCGCCTCCGAGCAAGGCGCCGCCGGCGATGGTGGGCCGGGGGTCGTGGCGTTCGATGAGTCGGGCAACCGGTAGGCCGACGACCCCGCTGGTGAGGAAGAACACGGCGGTGGCGCCGGAGACTCCTCCCACGGAGAACCCCTGCTCGGTGGTCAGGGCTCGGAGGTACACGGTCAGGTTGTAGAAGCCGAGCCCGGATGCGACGGAGAGCATGGTGAAGACCGCGGCGACCACGGCCCAGCCGTAGAAGACGCGTCCAGGTGGGGTTGGTCCGCCCACCGTCTCATCCCGCCCGGTCACCACCACCCGGCAATGATGCCTGCCGAGGGTGGGCCGGGTCGTTGGACGGGTGTTGACTGGCGGGGTGGACGACGAGCTGGCCCGCCTGCGTGAGGAGTACCGCCGAGCCTCGCTGGACGAGGGCGAGGTTGGCCACGACCCGATGGCGCTGTCCCGCGCCTGGGTGGCAGAGGCGGTGGCGGCGGGCCTCGACGAACCCAACGCCATGGTGCTGTCGACCGTCGGGTCCGACGGGTCCCCGTCGTCGCGGGCGGTGCTGCTCAAGGGCCTCGACGACGCCGGCTTCCGGTTCTTCACCAACTACGACAGCGTGAAGGGCCGCGAGCTGGCCGCCGACCCGCGCTGCTCGCTGGTGCTGGTCTGGACCTTCCTCGCCCGCCAGATCCGGGTCTCGGGGCGCGCCGAGCGGCTCCCGGCGTCGGAGTCCGACGCCTACTTCGCCAGCCGTCCTCGCGGTGCCCGCCTCGGGGCCCTGGTCTCCGAGCAGAGCCGGCCCATCGCCGACCGGGGCGTGCTCGAGCGGCGCCTCGCCGAGGTCGAGGCCGCCTACCCCGAGACCGAGGAGATCCCTCGCCCGCCCCACTGGGGTGGCTACCTGGTGGTGCCCGAGGTCATCGAGGTGTGGAACGGCCGCCCCGACCGCCTCCACGACCGGTTCCACTTCACCCGCGCCACCCCCGGCGCCCCGTGGTCCCGCCGGCGCCTCGCTCCCTGACCGGGATCTACGCGCTACGTGAGCCGGGGCAGGACCTGGTCGCCGAGCAGGGCGATGTGGTCGAGGTCGTCGACGTCGAGGACCTGGAGGTACACGCGGGAGGCGCCGGCGTCGGCGTAGCGGCCGATGGCATCGACGACCTCACCGGGCAGGCCGCCGGCGCCGTTGGCCCGGAGCTCGTCGGGTTCGCGACCGATGGCGGCCGCCCGGCGCTCCACCTCGGCCTCGTCGGTGCCGCAGCACGCCACGAGGGCGATGGAGTACGTGAGCTCGTCGGGGTCGCGGTCGATGGCCTCGCACGCGGCACGCACCCGCTGGCACTGGCGTTCGAAGCGGTCGACGGGAGCGAAGGGCAGGTTGAACTCGTTGGCGAAGCGGGCGGCCAGGGCGGGCGTGCGCTTCTTGCCACCGCCACCGATGATGATCGGGGGTCCGGGACGCTGCACGGGCTTGGGGAGGGCGGGGGAGTCGGCCACCTGGTACTGCGACCCGTCGAAGGAGAAGCGCTCGCCCTCGGGCGTGGCCCAGAGGCCGGTGATGACCTCGAGCTGCTCCTCGTAGCGGTCGAAGCGCTCGCCGAGGGAGGGGAAGGGGATGCCGTAGGCGGAGTGCTCGGCGTCGTACCAGCCGCTGCCGAGGCCGAGCTCGACCCGGCCGCCGCTCATCTGGTCGACCTGGGCCACGCTGATGGCGAGGGGCCCCGGCAGTCGGAAGGTGGCGGCCGTCACCAGGGTGCCCAGGCGGATGCGAGAGGTCTCCCGGGCCAGGCCGCCGAGGGTGACCCACGCGTCGGTGGGGCCGGGCAGGCCGTCGCCGCCGCCCATGGCCAGGTAGTGGTCGGAGCGGAAGAACGCGTCGAAGCCGTGCTCCTCGGTGGCTCGGGCCACCCCGAGGAGCTGGTCGTAGGTCGCTCCCTGCTGGGGCTCGGTGAAGATGCGGAGGTCCATGCCCCGACCCTACGGACTGGGTGCGCTTGGCGCCCCACCTCGGGTCAGGCGGTGGTCACGGGCTCGGTGTCGCCCTCGCCCTCGACCTCGTGCCCGGCGCCGGGCAAGTCGTGCCGCTCACGACGGTGGAGCAGGGCGCCGCCCACGACCGCGGCGACCACCACACCGGCGAAGGTCAGACCCAGGCCGACGCCACCGTTGCCCAACCACCCGGCCATGTCGGCCGACCAGCGCTCCACCGCGCCGAACGGGCTGGTGGTGGCGTTGAGCGGGTCACGTGCCCACACCCCGTAGTAGACGAGGTAGGCCCCGACGAGGACGAGCAGGACGCCGGCGACGCGGTCGACGTACTGGAGGGCGGCACGCACCCGCCGCACCATCGACTCCCGGGCCAGCGCCAGGGCCACCGACAGCACCATGAGCACGACGCTCATCCCGAGGGCATAGGCACCGAAGGCGAAGAGGCCTGACAGGGGATTGGAGCGCTCCGTGGTGCCGGCCACGACGGTGAGGAAGAGCGGGAGGGTACAGCTCAGGGACGCGATCGCGTAGGAGACGCCGAAGAGGAACATCGAGCCGAACTGCCGGCTCCCACCGCCCCGGTCGAGGCGGGGGAGGGCCACCTTCAGGCGGTAGCCGAGGAGCATGGCCCCGCCGAGGCCGACGAGGCCGAGCCCGATCACGATCGTGAGCCAGGGCATCCATCGGTAGATCGAGGTGACACCGGCGTTGATGGGGATGCCGAGGGCGCTGAAGACCACCAGGAACCCCGCCGAGACCGCGGCCGCGGCGGCCAGGGCTCGTGGGACCCGCCCACCGCCGTCGGCTCGCTCGTCGTCGAGGCCGATGAAGTAGGAGAGGTAGGCCGGCAGCATGGGGAACCCGCAGGGGTTGACCGCTGCCACCATCCCGACGGTGAAGGCGTAGGCGAGGGGGACCTCGATCACGGGTGCCTCATGCCCGCAGGGCCTCGGCCCGCTCGCGGATCTGATCGAGGGTCAAGGCCCCGGTGGCGAGGTGCACCACCGTGCCGTCGGCGGCGACGAAGAAGGTGCTGGGAAGGACCACGCCCCCGAGATCGGCGAGCAGGCTCCCGCTCGGGTCCCTGCCGATGTCGTAGGTGACGCCGGTGCGTTCGATCATCCGCTGCGAGTCGGCGACCTGGTCGCGCACGGCGATGCCGAGGAAGGCCACCTCGCCGGCCAGCTCCTGGCTCACCTGCTCGAGGTCGGGCATCTCCTTGATGCACGGGGCGCACGACGACGCCCAGAAGTTCACGACCAGTGGGGTCCCCCGGTAGTCGGCGAACGAGCGGAGCTGGCCGTCGAGGTCCGGGAAGCGGTCGTCGGGCAGTCGGGTCCCGCCGGCGGTGTCGCCCCGGTCGGACTCGTCCTGGTCGGGGGTGAAGCGCAGGACCACCTCGGGCTCCGGGCGGTCGGCGGGGGGTTCGTCGACGAGAGCCCCGTAGACCAGGGCGGCGGCGGTGCCGGCACCGACGGAGACCACGGCGGCGAGGCAACCCAGGACCAGTGGGTGGAGCCGCGGGCGCGGTCGGCGTGGGGGGCCGCCGGGTGCCGGCGGCGACGGGGTGAGGGTGTCGGTGGCCATCGGGTCTCGTCCGCAACGCTACCGGGGGCCCCGGTCGGGCGGCCCATCGGCTCCCGGCATCCACGGTCCCCCGGGCGCTGCCGCGGCCGTCGCTCAGTGGCTGTCGCGACGGGGCGGCAGGGCGCCCGGGGGCGGGGACCTTCGGCGGGTCGGGCAGGGGGGGGACCCGACCCGCCGAGTCCTGGGGGGAGGCGATGGTCAGGCCGACTGGATGGCCGGCACGACCACGACCTCGACGCCGTCGATCACGATGACCTCGGCAGGTCGCTGCTTGGGCGGACGGCCCCGGCGCCGCTTCTGGGGGAGGATCCGCCCGTTGACGAGCAGCTCGCCACCCCAGACACCCCAGGGCTCCCGCCGCTCTATCGCCTCGTTGAGGCAGCGACCCTGGACCGGGCAACCGGAGCAGATGTGCTTTGCCCGGGCGATGTCGAGCAGGTCCTCGGAGAAGAAGAGCTCGGTGAGGGCGCCGCTGCCGTCGTTGCAGGCAGCCAGCGACCACACGTCGCTCCCGGGTTGCTCGTCGGCGTCGGTCTCGATGAACTGCACCTCGGCGAACATCGTTCGTGTGCTCCTCGTGCGTGGGTCGTGCGGGGTTGATGGGGAAAAGGAGAAAGGCCGTCGGGATGTCCCGACGGCCTGTGGAGTGCGCTCCTGCTCGGAGGTCTCAGAGCAGAGGATCCCAGGGCCGGCGGGTGCCGTTGGACGGGGTGGTCGTGCGACCGGTGGCCACGTAGTTGGCCTCGGCGCCCTTGACGAGGGTGCCGGTGCAGGTCACGAAGGACCCACGGGCGTCGCCGGACGCGATGCCGGGCATGACGAGGCCAGTGGGCCAGGCGCGACCGGTGGCGTGACGCGCGTGGTGCCGGTTGGCTGCCATGTCCATGGCCTGCATCTCGGTCATCAGCGTCATCACACCTCCTCGGTTCTGGCGGCCTCGGTGTGCCCGGTGGTCGGGCGGCCACGGGCATCGGACCACGGCCCTAGCGGGACGTCAACTGCTTTTCCGGATTTTTCTCCCCGGTGCCTGCTGACCGGTCAGCGGGCGACGGTGTCCGGAGCCGCGCGTGCCGGGCTCCCGCCGGTGGGAGCGCCCGGCTTTCTGACGGTGACCACCAGTCCGGCGGCGAGGAGCGCTGCGACCCCGGCCCCGAGGACCACGCCGGCGGTGTCGACGTGGCGCCCTGCCCACCCGCCGGCCAGGGCTCCAGCTGGCACGGCGGTCCACACCGCCAGGTGGAACGCCTGGAGGCCCGGCCCGTCGATGCCCCGGCCCGTGCCGGCGAAGAGCAGGACCCGGCTCAGGACGACAGCGACCATGGCCCCGCCTGCGGCCACCCCGAGGCCGACCACGGCGGGCTCGGGGCGGAGGGGGTCGGCCAGCAGGCTGGCTGCGGCGTGGCCGGCGCCCACGGTGAGGAGGCCGGCCACCAGCCCGGCCCGCACCCCGAGCAGACGCCCGACTTCGGGGGCGATGAGGCCGCCGGCGGTTGCGGCGACGGCGAGCCCGGCGAGGAGCAACCCGAACGCCGGCGCGCCGAGCCCGAGGTCGTCGAGAGCGAAGAGCACCAGCACGCCGATCACAGCACTGGTGGCGGCGGCTGCCAGCACCGCGACCGCGGTGACGGCGGTGCTGTCCCGCGCCGGCCGGACCCCTGAGGGCGTGGTGGCCCCGTCGTCGGTTCGGCTGGGGATCGTCCGGCTCACCGAGAGGGCGCTCAGCGCGGCGAGGGAGAAGACGCCGACGTCGAGCAGCAGCGGGGCGGCCGAGATCACCTCGTACAGGAGGCCACCGGCGACCATTCCCACCCCCACCGCCCACATGCCGGCGGCGCTGAGCCGTCCGCCGACGAGGCCCCCGCCGAGGCTGTCCGCTCCAGCGGACTCGCCGTCGTCGGTGAGGATCTCGCCGAGGCCCACCACGAACGCGGCGACCTGGACGAGGAGGATCGTCTCGTCGTTGGTGAGCACCACGAACCCGAGCACCCCGAGGGCCACTGCCCGCATGGTGTCGACGGCGCCCATGGTGGTGCGGCGGTCGACGGAGCGGAGCAGCAGCGGCCCCAGCGCTGCCGTCAGTACCCACGGCAGGTGTTGGGCGGCGATGACCCCGGCGACGGCGAGGGGGTCGCGCGTGATCCCGGCGGCCAGGAGGGGCAGGGCGGTTGCGGCGGTGCCGTCGCCGAGGCCGGCGAGGACCGACGCGCGGCGCAACCGTCGCTGGTCGGTGCCGAGGTCGGGGCCAGCCACGGCGGTCACGGTAGGCGACCGGTGCGCCGGCACCGAGCCGGCCCCGGTTTGACGTCGTGGCCGCCCTGGGGTCGGCTGACGGCCGTGGACCGCCCGGAGCCTGCCGACATCGCCGCCGACCTGGTGCCGCTGCCGGAGGTCGGCCGCCGCTTCACCACCTCGCGTCGGGTGCGCCTGGCCGATGCCGACGCGACCGGCCGTCTGCGTCTCGACGCCGTCGCCCGCCTGCTGCAGGACGTGGGCAACGACGACTTCGCCGACGCCGGCCTTGATCCGGGCTCGCCCTGGGTGGCGCGCCGCACGGCCGTGGCGGTCGAGGCCTGGCCACGGCTGGGCGAGCGGGTGCAGGTCACGACGTGGTGCGGCGGGCTCGGGAGCCGGTGGGCCGAGCGGCGCAGCACGCTCACCGGCGCCGCCGGTGGTCGGGTCGACGTGGCGTCCCTCTGGGTCCACCTCTCCGATGCGGGCCGCCCCACCCGCCTGCCGGACTGGTTCCTCGACACCTACGGCGAGGCGGCCCTCGGCCGGGTCGTCTCCTCGCGCCTCTCCCACCCGGCGGTCCCCGTCCGGGCCACCGGCCGGCCGTGGGCCGTCCGGGCGACCGACCTCGACGTGCTGGGCCACGTCAACAACGCCGCCACGTGGGCCGCTGTCGAGGACGAGCTGTGGCGCCGTGGCGCAGTGCCGCAGCGGGCCGAGCTCGAGTACCACGCCGCCATCGACCCGACCGACGACGTGATCCTGCGCGTCGCCGAGGGGTCGGCCCTCGGCCTCTGGCTCACGGCCGGTGCGGCCACCCGCGCCTCGGCCAGGGTGGCCGTCGGCGGCTAGCCCGCCGAGAGGTCGTAGCGCAGTGCGTCGTCGTCGCGGCGGACCTCGGCCCGCCCCGCGAGGCGCAGGTGCTCGAGGTGGGCGAAGGTCTCGCTCTCGGCCATCGGTCCCCAGCTGCGCTCCTTGAAGAGGCGCTGGGAGAGCTCTCCGACGGTGGCCCACCCGAGGTCGTGCGAGGCGGCGATGAGCTCGGCCAGTCGCGCCTCGTGGTGCTCGCGGATCTCGCCGGCCCGCCCGGCGAGGTCGTCGAACGGCTGGCCGTGGGCGGGGAGCACGGTGGTGACCGGTCCGACGGCGGCGATGTCGTCGAGGGAGCGGAAGAACCCCTCGAGGGGGTCGGGACCGGCGCCCACGCCGGAGATGTGCGGGGTGATGGTGGGCAGCACGTGGTCGCCCGACAGCAGCACCCCGGTGGCGGGGTCGTGGAGGCACAGGTGGTCGAGGGTGTGGCCGGGCGTGTGGTGGGCCACCCACTCCCGTCCGCCGAGGTCGAGGACCTCGCCGTGGCGGACCCGCCGGCTCGGCTCCGGCGGGGCGAAGCGCGTGCCGAGCAGGCGGTAGCCGATGCGTCGTCGCAGGGGCGGGCGGTGGCGGTCGCCGCCCCAGGGCGTGGGTCCGGCCCATGGCGGCCCGGGCCGCGCGGGGACATCGCCTCCCGCGTTGGCCGGCCCGTCAGCGTCGACGTGCTCGTGGGACGGGTCGTCGCAGGTGCACGGGGTGGACGCCCAGCGCCGGAAGGCGGTGTGGGCGACGAGCTCGGCTCCGGACTCCCGCGCGAGCCGCTTGGCCCCGCCGTAGTGGTCGGGGTGGGAGTGGGTGACCAGGACGGTGTGGATCCGGCGCATGCCGATCCCGGCGGCGGCCAGGCGGGCGGTGAGCGCCTTCCACGACGAGGGTCCGGGCAGGCCGGGGTCGACCACGGCGACCCCCCGGTCGTCGCAGATCGCGTAGGTGTTCACGTGGCCGAGGCCCGGCAGCGAGATGGGCAGCTGCAGGCGCAGCACGCCGGGTGCCACCTCGACGACCTCCTCCTCGGCCGGGAGCTGCTCCTGGCGTCGGGGGCGCTGGGTGCTGGTCACGCTCCGAGCGTACTTGACCCGGCGGTCAAGTTCCTCGGGCCGACGGTCGTCGCGACGTCAGACTGCCGGGTCGGCGGGCGGGGGGCCGGCCTCGGCGGCGGGCTTGAACATCGCCTCGCGGTAGTAGCGCAGCTCGGCGACGCTCTCCCGGATGTCGTCGAGGGCACGGTGCCCGCCGGTCTTGCGGGGGGCGCGGGTGATCACGCCCGGGTACCACCGCCGGGCCAGCTCCTTGATGGTGGAGACGTCGACCGAGCGGTAGTGGAGGTGATCCTCGATCTCCGGGAGGTAGGCGGCGAGGAAGCGCCGGTCGGTGCCGATGGAGTTCCCGCACAGCGGCACGGTGGCGGCTTCGGGCACGTGCTCCTTGACGAACGCCAGGGTGGCGGCGCCGGCCTCCTCGAGTGTGGTGGTCGACGCCGCGATGGCGGTGAGGAGGCCCGATCGGGTGTGCATGTCGCGGACGAAGTCGTCCATGAGCTCGAGGACCTCGGGGGGTTGGTGCACGACGAGGTCGGGACCTTCGGCGATCACCTCGAGCGCGTCGTCGGTGACCAGGGTGGCGACCTCCACGATCACGTCGCGTGCGGGGTCGAGGCCGGTCATCTCCAGGTCCATCCAGACGAGCACCCGGCGGATCGTAGGCTGCCCGACCGTGATCGACGTCCCCGTGGTGCGCCTCGACCCCGACCTGCCGTTGCCCGGCTACGCCCGGGAGGGCGACGCGGGCGCCGACCTGCTGGCCCGCGAGGGCGCCATGCTGGCCGCCGGCGGGGGCCGTGCGCTGGTCCCCACCGGGATCGCTCTCGCCCTCCCGCCGGGTTACGCCGGGTTCATCCAGCCCCGGAGCGGGCTGGCCCTGCGACACGGGGTCACCTGCCTCAACACTCCCGGGCTCATCGACGCCGGCTACCGCGACGAGCTGAAGGTGCTGCTCGTCAACACCGACCCGGAGCACGACTACGAGGTGCACCGCGGCGACCGCATCGCCCAGCTGGTCGTCCAAGCGGTCGCGCACTGCGCCTTCACCGTCACCGACGCCCTCCCCCCAACCAGCAGGGGAGGCGGTGGCTTCGGCTCAACGGGGAGGTGAGTGACGGTCCCCGTCACCGGCGGAAGGTTCGCCTCGGCCGCAGGCCGAGACCGCTGAACGGCGCAGTAGCGGGTGGCGCCGAACGGAAGGGACCCGCCCGGAGCTTGCGGAGGGTGGGAGGGTTCCGTCGGCGACGGGCCCCGCTACCCCCAGAAGGAGCGCTCGCCGCGGCTGCGGAAGTGGCGGGGGTCGTTGTCGGCCGTGGGTGTGGTCGCCGCCGCCTCTTTGGCGGCGGGCACGGCCTCGGCCTCGTCGGGCGGCTCGTCGCCGTCGACAGGGTCCTCCCCCTCGGTGGACGGCGGCTCGGGCCCCCGCACCACCAGCGCGGCGAGGCCGGTGGTGAGCGGGACCGAGGCCACCAGGCCGATGCTGCCGCAGAGGGTGCGCACGATCTCGACTGCCACGAGCTCGCCGTTCACGGCGTCGAGGAGCCCGATGTCGGCCTGGGTGAAGATCAGGAACAGCGGCAGCGAGGCGCCGGCGTAGGCCAGCACGAGGGTGTTGACCGTGGCGGCGATGTGATCGCGGCCGATGCGGATGGCCGAGCGGTAGAGCTCCCAGCGGGTGTACCTCGGGTTGGCCCGCTGCAGCTCCCAGACCGCCGACGCCTGGGTCACGGTGACGTCGTAGAGCACGCCGAGCGTGCCGATCACGATCCCACCGAGGAGCAGACCGGTGAGGTCGAGGTCGACGGCCGAGATCGAGAGGAAGAGCGCCTCCTCGTCGGCGAGGCCGGAGAAGCGCGAGGCGGCCACGAAGATGGTGGACAGCACCCCGACCAGGGCCAGGCTGCCGAGGCTGCCGAGGAGGGCGGTGGTGGTGCGGGCGTTGAGGCCGTGGGCGAGGTAGAGGGAGACGAAGGCGATGAACGACGAGCCCACCAGCGCCACCGCCAGCGGGTTCGAGCCCTCGAGCACCGCCGGCAGCACGAAGGTCGTGAGGGCGAGGAGGCTGATCCCCACGCCGAGCAGGGCGCGGAAGCCGTGGAAGCGCCCCAGGCCGATGACGGCGACGGCGAAGAGGATGCCGAGCACCAGCAGGGGGCCGCGCCGCTCGCGGTCGGCGAAGTAGTACTGGAAGTCCTCCTCGGCAGCAGCGGTGTAGCCCAGGACCACCCGCTCGTCGATGTCGAAGTCGACCCCGGCAGCCCTCGACTGGGGCTGGAGCGTGACGGTCCGGCCCCGGTCGGCGCCGCCGAGGATCTCGACGGTCGGGGTCACGCAGCGGATGTCGGCCTCGTCGGGGGTCCCGGGGCAGGGGCCGCGCTGGAGGCCGACCACCTGGGCGTCGACGAGGTCGTCGGGCGCTCCGAACTCAGCGCTCAGGTCCGGGCGGACCTCGCTCGGCCAGAGCACCACCAGCCCGGCGACGGTGGCGATGATGAGGGGAGCGAGGAGCACGAGGAGCATGCGCCTGGCCTGGGGGGAGGCCGGAGCCTCCTCGCTGGGGTGGACGTGGACGTGACCCATGACGCCAGCGTGCCCGACGCGGGGGTCCGCGGCGCGCACTCCCGGCCCGTCGGTGGGGTTGAGCCGTCGCCGTGTGGGTAACGCGCGGTCATGGCATCAGAGAACAAGGCAGAAGAGCTCAAGGGTCGGATCAAGGAAGCCGGCGGCGACCTCACCGACAACGACGACCTCAAGCGCGAGGGCAAGGCCGACCAGGCCTCGGCCTCGATCAAGGGCAAGGTCGGCGACGCTGTCGACTCGGTCAAGGATGCCGTCACGAAGGACTGACCACGTACCAGGGGCCGGGCGCACCCCAGGCCATCCCACCGATCCCGACGGGGCGGCTGACTCCCACCAGCCGCCCCTTCGGCGCGCTCGGGCGGTGGGTCCGCAGCGTCGCTACCCGGCCACTTCGCGCAGCTGCTGGAGGCTCCGGGTCAACAGGCGCGAGACGTGCATCTGGCTGATGCCGATCTGCTTGGCGATCTCCGACTGGGTCATGCCCTCGTAGAAGCGCAGGTACAACATGATCTGCTCCCGCTCGGGCAGTGTGTTGAGCAGCGGGCCGAGGGCGGCGCGCCGCTCCGCCCGTCCCAACTCGGGGTCGAGCTCGCCGAGCTGGCCGAGCAGGCCCGGGCTCTCGTCGTCGTCGGTGCGTCCGGCGTCGAGGGACGTGGAGCGGTAGGCCGAGCCGGCTTCGATCGCCTCGGTGACCTCGTCCTCGGTGGTGCCCGCCCGCCTTGCGATCTCCCCGATGGTGGGCGAGCGACCCAACTCGGTGGAGAGGTCGTCGATCACCCGGGTGACCCGCAGGTGCAGCTCCTGGACGCGGCGAGGGACGCGCACCGCCCAACCCTTGTCGCGGAAGTGCCGCTTGAGCTCACCGACGATGGTGGGGGTGGCGAAGGTGGTGAACTCGAGACCCCGGCCCGGGTCGAACCGCTCGACCGCCTTCACGAGCCCGAGCGACGCCACCTGGACGAGGTCGTCGAGGGGTTCGCCTCGGTTGGCGAAGCGGCGTGCCAGGTACTCGGCCAGGCCGATGTGCGCCTCGATGAGCTCGCCGCGGAGCCGCTGGTCACCTGAGGAGGCGAACGCACGGAACTTCTCCATGAGCGCTTCCTTGTCCGACCGGTCGAGGGCCATTATCAGCTCCCCGTCCGCCGCTTCACCAGGCGAAACCGGACCTCGTCACCCTCGAGGGCGAGGCTGCTCTCGTCGACCACGGCGGAGAGGATCTGCGCCGAGAGCTCGCTGGGGGTCGGCGTGACGACCTTCCCGTCGAAGCGACCGATGCCCTCGATGACCAGCTGGGCTGGCTCGAGGCGGTAGGTGATCGTCAGGGAGCCCGCGCGCCCGTGGGTGCCCACCAGCGCGAAGCAGAGCTCGTCGACGGCGATCTTGACGTCCTCGATCTCGTCGAAGCTGAACCCCAACCGGCCGGCGAGGCCGGCGGCGGTCAGACGGGCAACCCGCAGGAGCTGCGGGGTGGCCGGCATGGCGAGGACGACCTCTTCGCCCTGCACGTCGATCACGCTCGTCTCCGCCTCCTCCCGCGGGCTCCGTGCCTGCGGCCTCGCAACCTAACACCGGACCCGTTTGGGCTCCCCGCCCGCCGACCGGTACAGGCTCTGGAGGGTCCGGCGGAGGGGCGCGCTAGGTTGAGCGCGCCATGACCACCCAGGCTGAGCTGGTCCGTCTCGAGATCCCCGCCCTCCCCGCCTTCGTCGGCGTGGCTCGCACCGTCATCGTGGCCATCGCCACCTCCATCGAGGGCATCGACGACGATCGCCTCGAGGACCTGCGCATCGCGGTCTCGGAGGCGTGCACCAACGCCGTCGAGGCCCACCGCTCCGAGGAGATCGAGCAGCGGGTGGTCCTGCGGTGCCTCCTCGACGACGAGCACCTCGAGATACGCATCGAGGACGCCGGCGGTGGTTTCGACCCCGACTCGCTGTCCACCCCGAGAGGCGAGGACCCCGAGGGGCTGCGCGCCGAGCGCGGGTGGGGGATCCAGCTGATCCGCGCCTTGGTGGACGACGTCACCTTCAACCGGAGCGGCAACGGCACCGCCGTCTCCCTCGCCATGCGGCTCTCCCCTGCGGGCGGCGACCTCGGTTGACGCCGGGCTCGGACCGCCTCGGTGGTCCGTCGCCTAGCCTTGACGCCCCGCTGCGCCCCGCAGTCCGCACCCGGGGAGGAGGCCGATGGCGAGGACCAACCTGATCGCCCACGTCAAACACCCTCGGGGCCTCGATGTCGTCGTCGACGAGTTCGCCGCCGTGATCCTCGATCTGGTGTCTGACGCGGTGCTGACCCGGGCCATCCACCACACCGAGGTGCTCCTGCCCCTCGGCCCGCTCACCCGCCAGGCAGGGCGCGACATCGTCGAGGCCGCGGTGGAGGCGGCCGGACTCGCCGTCGACGACATCAGCTGGCGGGAAGAGGCCGACACCCCGGCGTAGGCCGCCGAGCGCGACGAAGGCCGGGGTCGTCCCCGGCCTCCGGTCGTCTGCCCGCTCGTCCTAGAGGGTCTTGAGCAGCAAGGCGTCGCCCTGGCCGCCACCGCCGCAGAGGGCGGCGGCACCGGTGCCGCCGCCACGGCGCTTGAGCTCGTGGAGGATGGTGAGGGCAAGGCGGGTGCCCGACATGCCGATGGGGTGGCCGAGTGCGATCGCACCGCCGTTGACGTTGGTGATCTCGTCGGTGATGCCGAGGTCGGCCATGGACGCCAGGCCCACCGCGGCGAAGGCCTCGTTGAGCTCGAAGAGGTCGACATCGCCGACCGACATGCCCGCCTTGCCGAGCGCCTTGTTGATGGCACGGGAGGGCTGGGTGAGCAGGGAGGCGTCAGGCCCGGCGACCTGGCCGTAGCCGAGGATCTCGCCGAGGGGGGTCACACCGAGCTCGTCGGCCTTTGTCTTCGACATCACGACCACGGCGCCGCCGCCGTCGGAGATCTGGCTGGCGTTGCCGGCGCTGATGGTGCCGTCAGGGTCGAAGGCGGGCCTGAGCTTGGCCAGCGTCTCAGCGGTGGTGCCGGGGCGCACGCCCTCGTCCTCCTCCACCAGCACCGGGTCGCCCTTGCGCTGGGGGACCTCGACGGCGACGATCTCGTCGCTGAAGCGGCCCTCCTTCATGGCAGAGGCGGCCCGCTCGTGGGAGGTGGCGGCGAAGGCGTCCTGGTCCTCGCGGGAGATGGTGCCGGCGGCCTTGGTGTACTTCTCGGTGCCGGCGCCCATGGCGCACACGTCGAAGGCGCAGAACAAGCCGTCGTACATCATCGAGTCGACGACCGTCTTGTCGCCCGCCCGGTAGCCGGCGCGTGCACCGGGGAGCAGGTAGGGGGAGCTGGTCATCGACTCCATGCCACCGGCCACCACGATGTCGGCGTCGCCGTTGGCGATGAGCTGGTCGGCCAGGTAGATCGAGTTCAGGCCCGACAAGCAGACCTTGTTGATCGTGGTCGCGGGCACCGACATCGGGATGCCGCCGCTGACCGCCGCCTGACGGGCGGTGATCTGGCCGGCGCCGGCCTGGAGCACCTGGCCCATGAAGACGTAGTCGACCTGATCGGGCGCCACGCCCGCCCGCTCGAGCGCGGCCTTGATGGCCAGACCACCGAGGTCGGTGCCGGAGAAGCCGGCGAGGGCCCCTGACAGCTTGCCGATGGGCGTGCGGGCCCCTGCGACGATGACGGAACCGGGCATGAGGTCCTCCCCCAGGTGGTGGATCGAGTGCAGGCCAGTCTAGGAAGGCGGCGGGCGTCGCGGCCAAAGCGTCGTCCGCCACGTTCCAGACCGGGGGCCCTCGGGGGTAGGTTGCGGGTCATGCAGGAGATCCTCGACGCCATCCAGGCCGGTGCGTCCGGCGACGACCTCGCCAACATCGCCCTCCCCGAGTCCTTCCGGGCCGCGACCGTCCACGCCGACGAGGTCGACATGTTCGAGGGGGTGGAGTCGAACGACAAGGACCCCCGCAAGGCGCTCCACGTGGAGGACGTGCCGCTCCCCGAGCTGGCGCCCGACGAGGTCGTGCTGGCGGTCATGGCCAGCTCGATCAACTTCAACACCGTCTGGACCTCGATCTTCGAGCCCCTGCCCACCTTCGGGTTCCTGAAGCGCCTGGGCAAGGAGTCCGCCTACGGTGCCCGCCACGACCTGCCGTACCACATCGTCGGCTCCGACGCCTCGGGCGTGGTGCTGCGGGTGGGCGACGCCGTGCGGAGCTGGAAGCCCGGTGACCGGGTCACCGTCCACTGCAACCACGTCGACGACCAGGACCCCTCGGCACACGACGACTCGATGCTCGGCGCCAACCAGCGCATCTGGGGCTTCGAGACCAACTTCGGCGGCCTGGCCGACCTGAGCGTGGTCAAGGCCAACCAGCTCATGCCCAAGCCCGCCCACCTCACCTGGGAGGAGGCGGCGGTCAACGGGCTGTGCAACTCCACCTCGTACCGCATGCTCGTCAGCCGCAACGGCGCCGGCATGAAGCAGGGCGACGTCGTGTTCATCTGGGGCGCCACCGGCGGCATCGGCGGCTACGCCACCCAGTACGTGCTCAACGGCGGCGGGATCCCCGTCTGCGTGGTGTCCTCGCCCGAGAAGGTGGCGCTGCTCAACGAGCTGGGCGTGGAGGCGGTCCTCGACCGCAAGGAGAAGGGCTACCGGTTCTGGTCCGATCCCAACACCCAGGACGAGTCCGAGTGGCGCCGGCTCGGCAAGGACGTGCGCGGCCTCGTGGGCGAGGACCCCGACATCGTCTTCGAGCACCCCGGCCGCCAGACCATGGGCGCCTCGGTGTTCATCGCCAAGAGAGGCGGCACGGTCATGACCTGCGCCGCCACCTCCGGCTACATGATCGAGTACGACAACCGCCACCTCTGGATGAAGCTGAAGCAGATCAAGTCCAGCCACTTCGCCAACTACAAGGAGTCGTGGGAGGCCAACCGCCTGCTGGCCAAGGGCATGATCCAGCCGCTGCTGTCGGCCACCTACGCCCTGGAGGATGTCGGCGAGGCGTCCTACCAGATCCACCACAACCTCCACGAGGGCAAGCTCGGCGTGCTGTGCCTGGCGCCCGAGGAGGGCCTCGGCATCGACGACCCGGAGTTCCGCGAGAAGGTCGGCGAGGACAAGATCACGCTGTTCAAGCGGCACTCCTAGGCTGGCGCCATGACCTTCGCGGCGAAGCAACCCTCCGACCCCGTCAACGACCAGGTGGTCGCCAGCCAGGACGCCACCCTGCTCACCGAGATCGACCACGTGGCGATCGCGGTGCACGACCTGGCCGCCGCCGTCGACTGGTACCGCGATGTCTTCGGCGCCGTCGTCGAGCATCGCGAGGTGGTCGAGAGCGACGGCGTCGAGGAGGCCCTCCTGCGGGTCGCCGAGTCCTACGTGCAGCTCCTCACCCCCACCCGGGATGACTCACCGGTGGCGAAGTACCTGGAGAAGAAGGGCGAGGGCATGCACCACATCGGCTACCGCGTCCGCGACTGCGCGGCGGCCCTCCAGGCGGTCAAGGACTCGGGTGGCAAGGTCATCGACCAGGTGCCACGGCCGGGCTCGCGCGGCACCACCGTGGCCTTCGTGCACCCGAAGGCCAGCTTCGGCACCCTGATCGAGCTTGTCGAGGAGTAGGGCCGGGGGCCTGCGCCCCTGCGCCAGCAGCCACCATCACCGCCCAGACGTGGTGGGACGGCCCGGGGCGAGGTCGGTCGCCGCCGGTAGCGTGCGGCGATGACCTGGGAGGGACCTGGCTTCGTCGACCACCACACCCACGTGTTGCGGGTGGCGGCCGGCGTGGAGCCGCCATGGTGCGACCCGGGCGACGCCGCCGCCGTGGCCGACTACCACCGGTCGGTGGCGGGGCGGTGGTCGACGCCCATGGACGAGCCCGACCCGCCGCTCACCGTCGATGACCACCTCCGGGGACAGCTCGAGCGGGGCCTGGCCCGGGCCGCGTCCCACGGCCTGGTCCAGGTCACCGAGGCGGGCATGACCGACTGGGCCTACTTGGAAGCGCTCCTCGCCCTGCGCCAGCGGGGGCCGCTCCCCGTGCGGCTGCGCCTCTTCGTCGCCAGCGGCATCGCCGACGTGGGTCGCATGGCCCGCACCGGCGACCCGTGGCTCGAGGTGGTGGGCGTGAAGTTCTACGCCGACGGGTGGGTCGGTCCACGGACGTGCGCCCTCTGCCGTCCCTTCGACGACGAGGACGACGCCGGTGTGCTGTTCCTCGACGCCGACACCCTGGCCAGCCGCGCTGACCCCTTCGCCGAGGCGGGCTGGACCCTCGCCACCCACGCCATCGGCGACCGTGCCATCGAGGCCTGCCTCGACGCATACGAGAAGGTCTACGGCAGCGACTGCCCCGAGGCCGCCCCTCGGATCGAGCACGCCCAGGTGCTCAACCCCGAGCTGGTCGAGCGCATGGCCACCCTCGGCGTGGTGGCGTGCATCCAACCCGGCTTTGCCGTGTCCGACGCCGAGACGGCCCGGGCCGCCCTCGGCGACCGCTGGGAGGATGCCTACCGCTGGGACACCCTCCTCGACGCCGGGGTGCGGGTGATCGCTGGCTCTGACTTTCCCATCGAGACGCTGTCCCCGCTCAAGGGGCTGCAGGTCCTTGCCACCGGCGACCACCTCGACGGTCGTCGGGCCGGTGCGCCCACCCTCCCGGTCGAGCGCGCCCTGCCGCTCATGACCGACGCCTCGGCCGGCACCACCGTCCTCTCCGACGACCCCCACACCGTCGCCGAGGACGAGATCGCCCAGATCGAGGTCGTCGAGGCCCGCCCCACCGGCTGACGCCCGATTGCGCCCCTGCTGTGCAGTGTCTCGATCGCCTCAAGTGCAGGTGCGCGGCGGCATGAAGCCCCGCCCCACAGGTCAGGACGAGGCGGTCACCGCGTCGGCGACGGTCTGTGCGGCGATTCGGCCGGTGCCGATGCACGCCGGGAGGCCGACGCCGCCCAGGGCGGCCCCGGCGAGGGCCAGGGTCGGCAGCTCGGCGGCCAGCCGGGCCCGGGCGTCGGCCATGCGGGTGAGGTGGCCCGGGCCGTACTGGGGGAAGGCGCGGTGCCAGCGGGTGACCCGCACCTCGATCGGCTCATCGCGGATCCCCATGGCAGCCTCCAGCTCGACCCGGAGGCGGGCGACGAGGGCGTCGTCGTCCATGGCCATGGCCCGCTCGTCGCCGGCCCGCCCGGCCGACACCCGCAGCAGCACCTGGCCCGGCCGGCCGAGGTGGGCCCACTTGCTCGAGGCCCACGAGCACGCCGTCATCAGACGCCCATCGACGCGGGGGACCAGGAACCCGCTGCCGTCGAGCGGTCCGGGCACCGACCGGTCGGCGTAGGCGAGAGCGACGAGGGCGACCGAGGCGTGCTCGATGCCCGCCATGGTGGACGCCACCGACGGAGCGTGGGGTTCCAGGAGCGGGGCGGCGGCGAAGGCGGGGACGGCCAGCACCACGGCGTCGGCCGTCTGTTCGCCGGCGCTGGTGGTGAGCGACCAGTGCCCGTCGGCATGGGTGAGCTCGGCCACCTCGGTGTTCGTCCGCAGCTCCACGCCGGCGACGGTCAGCCGGTCGGTCAGAGCGTCGATGAGGGCGCCGAGGCCCTCGGGCAGGGTGAGGAACACCGGCGCGCCCGGCTGCGGCGGCGCCTGCGAGGTGAGGTGGCGGGCGCCCTTCACCACGCTGGCGTCGTGGCGAGCGGCCGCCGCCAGCTGGGGGGCGACGGCGTCGATGCCGAGGGCGTCGGTGTCGCCGGCGTTGATGCCACCCAGGAGGGGGTCGATCAGGCGCTCGTGGGCCTCGTGCCCCAGCCGCCGGCGCATGACCGAGCCGATGGTGGCGTCGGACCCGAGCGGCGAACCGGGGAGGAGCGGCTCGAGGGAGGCCCGCAGGGCGCCGAGGGGGGAGAGCACGCCGGAGCGGAGCAGGGAGCGCACGTCGGTGGGCACGCCGAGGAGGAGCCCGGTGGGCAGCCGCCGAAGGCGCCCGCGGGTCCACACCCATGCCGAGCCGCTGGCCGGCGCCACCAAGCGGTCCTCGAGGCCGAGCTCGCGGCACAGCTGCACCGCTTCGGGCCGGCGGGCCAGGAAGGCGTCGGGAGCGAGGTCGAGGTCGACCCCGGCGAAGGGAGCGGTGGCCACCTTGCCGCCCATGTGGTCACCTGCCTCGAGCACCACCACCTCGACGTCGGACCGGTCGGCCAGCTCGTGGGCCGCCGCCAGCCCGGCGATCCCCCCACCGACGACCGCGACCCTCACGTGGTGGTCTCGGCGTGGACGAGGTCGACGACGCGGCGGAGGCGGTCGGGGTCGATCTCGGGCAGCACACCCCAGCCCAGGTTGAACACGTGGCCGGGCCCGGCGCCGGCGGCGAGGACCTGGCGGACCCGGTCGTCGAGCACGTCGTCGGGGGCGAAGAGCGTGGTGGGGTCGAGGTTGCCCTGCACAGCCCGGTCGGGGCCCACGATCTGGCGGGCTTCGTCCAGCGGTGTGCGCCAGTCGACGCCCACCCCGTCGGCGCCGGCTTCGGCCATGAGGCCGAGGAGGTGGCCGGTGCCAACCCCGAAGTGGATGCGGGGCACGCCGAGGTCGGCGAGGCCGTCGAAGATGCGCC
>DATKDW010000050.1 GCA_035512495.1 Acidimicrobiales bacterium | reverse complement strand
TGCGTACCGAGGCCCCGTCCCCTGGCCGTTTCCTCGACGGCGAGCACATCGACGACCAGCCAATCCCAGTACGTCTCGGACACGCAACCCCCGAGGAACGATCCGTCAGGAGCAGTCGCAACGACCGTGAGGGGCATCGCGCGGGTCGCCGGCGAGGCCCCGTCGGTGGCTCCCCGCACCGATCGCCCAGTTCTCCAGTGGCGGAGCCGCCGGTCATCCGGCATTAGCGCGGGTCTGAGCGAACGTTGCTGAGTCGCTCGACCGTGATTCCTTGAGGGAGGTGCTCTCTGCCGGTGGTGTGGTAGCCGAGCCGGTGGTAAAGGCGAATCGCTGGCGTGTTGTCGGCGCCCGTTGACACCTCGAACACCGTGGCGGTGTGCTCGCGGCGGTGTACCTCATCGAGGAGCTGGACCCCGATACCCCGGCGGTGGAAGTCAGGTTCAACCGCGAGCCGGTCGATGTCGACAGCATCAGCGGAGCGCCGGTATCCCACCAGGCCGATGAGCCGGCCAGTCTCATCCCGTGCTCCTACCAGCGTGAGATCGAGTTGGGTGATATCGGGGGCGGTCTCGTGCAGCGGAGGGATGCCGTCGAACCCAATGAGTTCGGCCTCGACCTGGTATGCGGCGCGCTGCACGCGAGCGATCTCGGCTGCTACGGATACGTCGCGATGGTCGAGTTCGCCGAGGGCCTGCATGTGCCGAGCATGGGCCAACAGCGCCCCGATCAGCCAGATAGGAGTGACAACGGCCCGCGCGAGCCGGCATTCTGTGCGAGTGGCACCGCTCGTGGTTCCGCTCTGTTTCGCTGGGTCTCTGAGCTCGCAGTTCTGCCGCCTTCGGCTTCCTCGGTCATGAACGTCCGCCGTCTGGAACCGAGCGACGTCGCCCTGGTCGCCTCCATCGACCGGTCGGAGCACGTCGAGGTCCAGTACCGCATCGAGGATGGTCGCCTGGTCGAGGGACCGCCCTTCAAGGTCGACATCCCACCGTGGGATGCGGATGGTTCCGGCGAGCACAGCGTCGCCAGCCACATCGCCTTCTGCGCGTCGGTCGTCGCCGATGGTGCCTCCCTGCTCGGCGCGTTCGACGACGCCGGCGAGCTCATGGGCCTA
This sequence comes from Acidimicrobiales bacterium, assembly GCA_035512495.1. Lineage (NCBI taxonomy): Bacteria > Bacillati > Actinomycetota > Acidimicrobiia > Acidimicrobiales > Acidimicrobiales bacterium. The sequence goes on along the minus strand of DATKDW010000050.1, from coordinate 25,761 downwards.
GCGACGGTGCATCCGACGTTCGAACCGGGGCTCGCGTGGCTGGCGACGCTCCACGTCAGCCGGGCCCATCGTCGGCGCGGAGCAGCGTCTGCGCTGTGGGAGGTCGGCGCCGCCCTCGCCCGCGGGGCCGGCGCTCAGTCCCTCTACGTCTCAGCCACGCCGACCGGGAGTGCAGTCGGCTTCTACCTCAGTCGCGGGTGCCGGCTCGCTGATCCCGTGCACTCGGAGCTGTTCGCCCATGAGCCCGAGGACATCCACCTCGTCTGCCCGCTGGACTGAACTCGAACAGCACAGCCATGCGGAAACCGCTCCGAGGTGCCGATCGTCGGTGTCCGGCTCAGGTGGCGGCGGAACGTCCGCTGCCGCCCGCGATTCCCAAGTCGCGCGTGTCCAGCAGCGACAGGAAGCTCTTGACCTCCTCGAGTGGGGGTGTGGTCGGCCGCACACCGAGCCAGTAGGGGATCATGCCGGGGTACTTGGTCAGGCTCGGACGATCGACCCAGGGCCGTGATGCCACGACCAGATCGTCGGCGATCTCGAAGCGGACGTCGGGTGCCTTGCGTAGGAGCCAGGCGCGGAGGTCAGCGTCGAGGACCCGTGTCAGCCAGGGCGGGTCCTCGCAGGAGAGGCGGTAGCGGCGGTCGAAGCGCCGGTCGCCGAGACCCAGGCTGGCTCGACGCACCCCCATGAGACGGTCGAGCCGGTCGACAGGGTCGATCACCGTGGTTGGTCGCCTCACGCCGGTCTCGACGAGGGCGCAGTGGTGTCGCCAGAACCCGATGCCTCGGTCCATGCCTGACCACGATCCGGCGACATCGAGATCGAAGATCCGCACCCGTCGCCCCTCGTGCATCCCCGACGCCACCCGGTGGACCCCCTCGGGGCTGAACGTCCGGAACAGCTGGAGCGGGAGGTCGGCGATGCCGCGGGTGTCGCCTGCGACGTAGGCGAGACCGAGCCGGTCGGCGAACCGCCGCCGCTCGTCCTCGAGCTCGGTGATGCGGCTGGTGTCGCGGCCGACTCTGGCGAGGTGCCCGATGACCAACCCGAGCGCCACGAGGGCGCTCACGGCGCTGACGATGATGGGGATGAACGCTGTATCCATCCAGGCTCCTCAGATGATCTGACGGACGCTACCCCTTTGGCGGCAGCTCGCCTTGGTGCGGGCAGCGATACTTGGGGTGTGGATGGGGATGGCTGGACTATCAATCCCATCAGCGGGAGCGGTCCGGCGATCGAAGCTGTTCTGGCTCACGTCGACGTGGAGCATCGGATGCTCGATCGTTGGGTTGAGGACGCCGATGTCGTCTACGGCGCGTTCATCGACGACCGCGTAGTGGCGTTCGGAGCCCGCTTCCACTTCCCGCTCCATCCCGCCAGGGACTGGATCACCGTTCACGTTGAGCCCACCAGACGCCGCTGCGGGATCGGCTCGGAGTTGCTCCAGAGGTTGCGAGCCGGCCGCGAAGTCCCTACCAAGGCCCGGATCCCGTCTGACCAGCGAGCGGGTCTGAGGTTCGCTCACGGTCACGGCTACTCGCTGCTCGTCACCTCCGCCGATGTCGCGCTGCGGGATCTTCCCGAGCCGTCGCCGCTTCCTGACACAGAGATCCTCGCCGTGCCGGTCGATGACGGTGAGTTCCTCGAAGCTCTCGGACGGCTGTACGCGGCCTCGCATCGGTGGGATCCGTGCGTCGATCTCGAACAGGCGGACGTACGGAGGCTCCTCGCCGGAGATGACGTGATCCGAGGCACAGCTCACGTGATTCGGCGAGGTGGCGAGATCATCGGCGTTGGTCTTGCTTACCGTGGCCGATCCGCTGGCGCCGTCGAGATGGCCAACTTCGGGGCGGTCGATCCCGAGGCCTCGGATGCGGTCCAGATCACTCACGCAGTCCTCCACGCGGTGGGCCGCAAGTTCCTCGACAGCGGCGTCTCGATCGCGATCGAGTGCGACTACGGAACAGGCGCCAACTCAGCCTTGCAGGACCTCTTGGATCGCTTCGGGACGCGACCGGGTTCCGCGGTCCAGATTCTCGCCGCGTCGACAACGTGATGGTGCCGAGAGCCTCAGCACACCGAACTAGGGAGGTCCTCGCTGCTTCGAAGTGCGGCGCTCCTGGATCCGGATCGACGCCGGTTGCAGAGAACGCGAGACTCGTGCGCATGACTTGGCCTTCGACCGACCCCGGGTTCGTCTCAGCCATCGAGGCGCGATACCTAGCCGAGGCTCGGCGGGCAAGTGTCACGCCGCCGGCATCCGACGTCCACGAGGCGGCCCTCGCCTCGGCGATCTATCAGGCGGACCCAACCAACGGCGGTCTCCGATACAAGGCGCTGGACGTCACTGTGCGGTCTGAACTCGACGAGCGCCTACGGCGCTTCGAGCCCCGGCCTGCATCGTCGGAGCTCTGACAGCGCTAAGTGGCGTTGACCAGCGGGTCTCCGGACGGGACCGCGTCGGGAGCCGGCCGCTCCGATCATCCAGTTGGGCAGGCCTTGACGGTGAGCGAGCCGGCAATCGGAACGCATGACGGCGGCGACCCCTGCGACCATGGAACGCGTGATCATGCGTCCTTCCTGTGGTCGAGTGCGTCTGCCATGCTCGGTCCACCGGTCGGTCGCCGCCGAAACTGAGGGGGGACGTGATGCGCGTGGGAACGTCGATGTTGGACGTCGTCGGGAACACGCCGGTGGTGCAGTTGAGGCGCGTGGTCCCGGGCGGCGCCGCGGATGTGTTCGTCAAGTTGGAGTGGTTCAACCCCACCGGGTCGTACAAGGAACGGATGGCGCTGGCGATGATCGAGGAGGCGGAGCGCCGCGGGGATCTACGGGCGGGCATGACCGTCGTCGAGTACACGGGAGGCAGCACTGGCTCGTCGCTCGCATACGTGTGCACGGCGAAGGGCTACCGGTTGAAGGTCGTGTCATCTGATGCTTACGCGCCCGAGAAGCTCGCAACGATGGAGGCGTTGGGAGCAGACCTCACCGTCGTGCCGAGCGACGGTGGCAAGGTGACTCAAGATCTCGTCGCCCGGTTGATCGCCAAGGCTCAGGAGTACGCGAATGAACCGGGCACGTACTGGACGGATCAGCTGAACAATCGTGATTCGTTGGTCGGCTACGCCGCCTTGGGCCGCGAGCTGCTTCAGCAGCTCGATCGGCCGATCGACGTGTTCTGTGCTGCGGTTGGCACCGCTGGTCTGGCGATGGGAGTGTCACACGCACTCGATGAGGCTGGATCGGGATCCCGGGTCGTGATCTTCGAGCCCGCGTCCACACCGGTGATCTCGGGGGGGGAAGCGGGGGCCCACACCGTGGATGGAATCGGGATCGGCTTCGTTCCGCCGCTGCTCGACGACGATCGCTACGACGAGGTCCGCACCGTCGACGAGGCGGCTGGCCGAGCGATGGCTCGCCGGCTGGCAACTGAAGAGGGGTTGTTCGCTGGCACGTCGACGGGGCTGAACGTCGCTGGCGCCATCGAACTGGCCGAGGAGGTCGGTGCGGGTGGCACCGTCGTCACCGTGGCCTGCGACACGGGCCTGAAGTACCTCGCCGGCGACTTGTACAAGACCTGAGACCTTCACGACGGCCGCTCACGACCGTGCGCACCGGAACGCCGGTCGTTGCTCGTCGTTGAGCACCACCCACGTCGGCGTGCTCGTCGGCCCCCACTCCGCTGAGAGCGCTTGACGATCCGCTCCGAGGTGCCGATCCTCGGCGGCCGAGTCGGGTGACGGTGGAGCGACCTCCGCCGCCCGCGATTTCCAGATCGCTGTGGCGCCCGCCGAGCCGGCGGTAGGTGGGCGCGTTCTACCGCTCGAACACGGCGTTGACAAGGCTGCCTGCGCCGATGTCGATGAGTGCGACAACCAGAACCACGGCAACGAGAAAAGCTCCAATGAGCGCGCTGATCTTGGACGTCTGGCGCAGGTTCGGCCACGAGACCTGCCGAGTTTCCGACCAAGCCTCTGCGACGTAGCGGAGAAACTGACGCATCCGTCCGTCAACCGGCGACGGGTAGTGTCCCCGCGGCTGGTGGTCGGGGCTTCGCCCGAACCCGGCTGTAGGCGGCGCAGGCGGTCGCGGTGGCCCTGGCGGCGTGCGTTGTGGTGCCGCCAAGGGTTCCATGGGCTCAGTGTCCACCAGGTGACATCACCTGTCCATGCCACCGGCGGCCGGGCGCTCGGCGCTTACCGCCATCCGCGCCATCAGCGACCGGGCCCGCTTCGCATCACGTGCACGCGACCGCGTGGCTCAGCCACTCGCGCTGGTGCCGACCGCTGAGGCGGGCCATGGTGGCGGCATGGGTGCATCTTGGCTCGGCGTCTACTCCGTTGTCGGGGCGGTGTGGACGACGTCGAGGAACGGCGACCGGAAGGTGCCGCTTCCCCATCGGTTCTTGGTCCAGTACACCGATCACCGGGGCCCCCCGGGTGCGGAGCCGATCGCACCGGCGGACTTCTTCCTGCACGGATCGCGCGACTGGGAGGACTCCGACGATCCAGATGCGTATCCCGCTCTCGGCTTGCACTTCGACCTCGATGACCCGCCAGAGACGCTCCTTCGGACCCTGTGGGTCACCGTGCCGTTGCGCCGAGCGAACTTCACCCGGGGCGTCGAGCTTCTCGTACCCAGTCCCTGGCTCGGGGGTGACGGCGACGCAGCAACAGAAGGCAGATCGGGCCCGCACCGCTACGACGTCCGGTGCAGCCGCTCACACCTCAGTACAGAGATCACCGTCACGCCTCTGGGTCAACCAGCGCCGTCCCTCTCTTCGCTGAGATTTGCCATGGTCCGCAGCGACGATGAGCCCCCGTGGCGTCGACTGCGTGTCGACTGCCGATCCGAGGCGCCGGCGGGCGAAGCCTTGAACTTCGACCTTGAGCTCTCGCTCATGGAGTCGAGTAGACGGTCCGAGCGCTAGTACCGAAGTGCGGTGTGATGGTGGTCTCAAGCGCAATCTCGAGGCGATCACGGCCGCCCCGATCAACCAGTTCGGGGTGAGAAGGACGCCGGCGCGTCGCGTCCACCCTCCCACCGTCGCCCGTACGATTGTGGGCGTGAACGAGGTCTCCCAGGAAGACGTGCACTGTCTCATCTTCGACTTCGATGGGCTCGTGCTCGATACTGAGACACCTGACATGGTCTCGTGGCAGGAGGAGTTCTCCGCCGCCGGGGTGGCGCTCGACCTGGATCGTTGGATGGAGTGCATTGGCTCGACCGTCTGGTTCGATCTGTACGACGAGCTTGAGAAGGCGACAGGCAACCCCGTTGATCGCAGTGCCGTGCGTTCGAGGCGACAACAGCGCTACCGACGGCTCCTCGCAGCGGAAGAGCTCCGTCCTGGAGTGCAGCAGTACCTGGACGACGCTGAAGAGATGGGAATGCGCCTGGGAATCGCGTCGAGTTCTACTCGCGACTGGGTTCAGCATCATCTCTCTGCCCTTGGGATCGCTGAGCGCTTCCATGTCATCCGCGGCCGGGATGACGTTGGGGGCGTCGCGAAACCAGCGCCGGACGTGTACCTCAAAGTCGTCGAAGATCTAGGCGTGTCGGCTCGGCAAACGGTCGCTCTTGAGGACTCACCGAATGGAGTGCGAGCGGCGAAGGCAGCGGGGATCAGGTGCGCTTACGTCCCGAATGGCATGACACTTTCTCTGCCGAGCGATGATGCCGACTGGGTCTTGGAGTCGCTGGCGGCCGTCCCGCTTCAGGACCTCCTCGCCCGCCCATAGGTCCCGCTCGCGGAGAGCGGCGTTGACTGGCGAACCATGGCCTCACTGGTGCCGATCAACCAATCGCGCTGGCCGAACCTGCGCGCGAGCCGCCCGTCGGCGTGCCCTGCTCGTACCCGATCAGGGCTCAGATCCTTGGATTGGTCTCCCCGGAGTGGGGCGGCTGGTTTCGGGACCTCTGACAGGCGTTAACCAGATTGCGGGTGGCGACGAGCGCATCTGCGACGGCAAGGTTCACATGGTTGCCTTTGTTCGCTCGCTTGGTGCACTCAGCAAGCAGAGCCTGTCCCCAGGAAAGTTGGCTGGCCAGTAAGTCATCGTTCGCTGGCAGCCCGAGTGCGATCGAGATCAGCGTGCTTCGTGCCACGGTCTCTGCGAGTTCGGCGAATGTGGCCAACTCGTCGTCCGGCACCGAGGTGAACGGCCAGGGCGCGCCGCGTTCGTGAGCGAAGGCCGCATATTCGACCTGCGCCATCTGACGGCCTTCTTCAGCGCCGTGCTGCCCGTACCGGATGGCCCCGACGAGCTCCGCGAGGTCTGCTGCAGCCAGTCCCATTGAGCGACCCGCCGCCTCCGGATCCCCCTGAAGCACATGCGCGAATCGGGGATCCTCTACGGCCCGTGCATAGACGGCGCGCAGTGCGTCGGCTCCCATGCCGTCATTCTGCCCTGCTGCACGAGCGCGCCTCAGCAAACCGATCACGGCCAGGCGCTGCGTGGTCGACACCGGCTCCGTTTTCAGCTTCAACACCTACAACGTCGTCAAGACGCTCCGCGCTTGGTCGAGCAACCCATCCATGCTGCCTGCTGCCGCTTCCCCGACTGCTCGTCGGGCGACGCACTCCGCCCGCTCCCGGTCGCCGGCGGCCTGCGCAGCGGCTGCCTCGGCGATGAGGATCTCCACGCCCACCCAGGTGTAGGTATCGGTCACCCGCCGGCATGAGGTCGAGGCATTGGTCATCCATTCCATCGCGGTCTCGTACTCGCCGTCGGCGAGGTACGTCAGGCCAATGACCTTGGCAGCAACTCCTTCCCAACAGGGATCCTGCAGCTGGCGGGCGAGGGTGAACGTCGCCTCGGAGTCACGGCGTACGTCGTCGGCGGGCTCGCCATTGGCGAGACGGACGTGAGCGCTCCATGCGTCAGGCCAGGGCTGGAAGGCCGTCCACCGCTCCTGCTGCGCGAGCTCACTCGACCGGCGCGCCCAGTCGGCGGCTTCAGCCAAGCGGCCTTCGATGAACAGCGTCCGGGCACCGAGGCCCAGGGCCCAGATCACGCGCCGGATGACGCCAGCGCGCTGGCTCAGCTCGACGGCTTCGGCGAAGCGATCGGCGGCCTGGCCGGTCTTGCCCCAGTCGCTGAGGTTCATCGCCTCGAAGCCCGCGAGTACCGCGACGAGGGCCGGATCGTCGCCGGCGAGCTCCGACGCAGCAACCAGGTTCCGCGTCGCGCTGTCTCGACGTCCGGCGAGCATGTCAACGTAGACGAGCTCTGACAGCGCTTTGGCCGCCGTGATCTGCGAACCGGCGTCGGTCGCGGCTTGGACGGCTTGTCCGAGGACCACGGCCCCTTCGTCGTCGTAGCCGCGGATTGCATGGACGAGGGCGGTGCCGAGCTCCATCAGGCACTCACCCAGGAGTGCAGTGTCGCCCGTCGTCTCCGCTGCCGCAGTCGCTCCCCGGAGACATTCGATGCCGGCGTCCGCAGCGCCTGCCGACAGGGCGGTAAGCCCCGCGTCTCGCAACGTCGTCGCCGATGTGTGAGATGACACGCCTGGCACCGGGGACGCCACCCTCGCACGGGCGGCACCTCGGATCGCGGGGGTGGGCTCCACGCCCAGCTCCCGACGGAACATCGCCTCGCTGACCTCCACTTGGTGGAGCGCTGCGTCTGCGTCGCCTGCAGTCGCGAGTGCCTTCACGAGGAGGACGTGCGGGCCTTCGTCCAATGGGTTGCGCTGCACCATCGCAGCGGCGCAGGTGACCGCACGGTCGGGCTGATGGCTCGAGAGGGCACGAAGGGTCGCCTGGCGCAGGCACGACAGCACCTCGCTGGCAACCCGCTGGCGCTCGATCAGCAACCACGTGTCGAAGCTCGCCGAGCCAGCCACGGCGACTCCCTCGAGGAACTCGCCCTCGGGGATGTCGTCGGGGACCGCCCCACGGCGGACCTGGTCGACATCGACGATGGTGTCGGCTCCCAGCTCCGCCGAGAGCGGGTTCCCTTTGAACGCGTCGACCAGACCGGTGCGCCGGCGTAGCTCGGCGAGCGACCACCGCAAGGCCCCCATGGGGTCGTCCGCTTCGCTGAAGAGCTCCTCGATCAGTCGTTGACGAGAAACCGGATCTTCGGACCGGATCAGCCGAGCCAACAGCGCCCAGGTCTTGTTGCCGCGAGGACCGGCGATCGGCTCGCCGTCGAGTTCGAGCCGGGGTCGTCCGATCAGCCGGATCGCCAACACCATCCCAAGCTACCGATCACGCGGCGTGGGCGCTCGCCGGCACAGCCGGGAGGCTCTCGAGATCCTGCCCTCGCGTTGCGGCCGCCCGGAGGAGGGCGCAATGCACGATGCCGAAGGCGCGAAGCCGTGCGATCTCCGTACCTGTCCAGTCGACGAGCGCCGCTGCGGCCCCCGGGCACAGGTGCCGGGCCGCGATGGCGAACTCTTCCAGGACCATGGACTCGCTCTCCGTCCGCTGGGTTGCGATCTTCTGTGCAGTGCGTGCGAGAAGCTGTTCGAGGCTCATCGTCGTGCTCCTTGTCTCGGTTGCCGTATCCACAGCATCCGTGGCTCACGTGTGACGAGCCGTGTGACCAGGAAGTCAGCGCGCCTCGATCACGATGGCCACGGTGCACCCGCCAGCCGGCTTGTCGTCCCCGACGGCGCGGGAAGTAGCGTGCTGGCCCGATGGCCCTCCTGAAGCGCAAGAACGACGCCCCGGCCAAGGGTGACCGAGTGGTGGCAGCCCGCGACCTCGTCGGCATCCGCGAGGGCACCGCCGGACGGATCGAGATGGTCGTGGGTCTCACCTGGACCCGCTGCTGGGTCCAGTTCGACACCGGCGAGTGGATGGGCTCGATCGACGCCAAGGATCTGGTGCCCGAGCACGACTGGTCCGCCTACCAGATCCGCCGGGCCGAGGCCGAGGCCCGTGCCGCCGAGGAGGCGCGCAACCCCCCGCCGGCGGCCGAGGCCCCCGCGGCGACGACTGCGCCCAGTGGTGGCGGCGGTCCGGCCAGCCGGATCCCTGCCCACATCCTCGATCGCAGCAAGGCGGCGCGCGAGCGCCTCCCCAAGTCCTGACCGCACCCCAGGGTGCACGCCGAGCTCAGCTGAAGCGGTAGCCGACGCCCCGGACGGTCTCCAGGCGATGACCCGACTCGCCCATCTTCAGTCGCAGCCGGCGGATGTGCTCGGTCACGGTGGAGGGGTCCTGCCACTCCGCGGACGACCCCCAGACCTCGGCGAGCATCTCCTCGCGGGTGAACGCCCGCCCGGGCGACCGCACCAGGAAGGCCAGGACCTCGAACTCGCGGCGGGTCAGGGTCAGCGGCTCGCCGTCGAGGCGGGCCTCATAGGCGGCGAGGTCGACCTCGAGGCCGCCGCCCGCGTCGAGGAGGTCCACCTGCTCCGGCGGCGCCGCCCGGCGGAGCACCGCCCGGATGCGGGCGGTGAGCTCGCGGGGGGAGAACGGCTTCACCACGTAGTCGTCGGCGCCGAGCTCCAGGCCAAGCACCCGGTCGCCCTCCGACCGCCGGCCGGTGAGGATGATCACCGGGAGGTTGCGCCCGGCCAGGGCCTCCATGACGCTCAACCCGTCGAGGCCGTCCAGGTCGAGGTCGAGCAAGAGCAGGTCGGGGCGTGACGACTCGACCAGCTCCAGGGCCCGGAGGCCGTCGCCGGTGCTGTCGACCACCATCCCGGCCCGGCGGAGCACCGTGCAGATGAGCTCCTGGACCGCTGGGTCGTCTTCGGCCACCAGCACGCGTGGGAGCACCTCGACGGGTGCGTGCTGCATGACGCCCATGCCTGTCCATCGGCCCCCGGCGGCCCAAGGTGAAGTGGTTTCTTCCCTTTCGACCCCGCCTGACCGGAATCGCCGGGTGGTGGGCGCGCTCGGCCGCTACGGTCGTGCCCGTGCGCTAGCGCGATCCCACACCGAGCCCTCGTCCACGTCTCGCTCCCCGGGGTCCCCGCATGCCGTCTCCCTCCTCGTCCCTCGTCGCTCGCGACCTCGCCGTCGCCCACGGCACCGCCCAGGTGCTCGACGGCGTTGACCTCGACGTCGGCCCCCGCAGCCGCGTCGGGGTCGTCGGCCCCAACGGGGCAGGCAAGACCACGCTGCTGCGGGTCCTGGCGGGCCTGCAGGACCCCGACCGCGGGACGGTGGTGCGGATGCCCCCGACGGCAACCGTCGGCTACCTCCCCCAGGAGCCCGACCGGCGGACCGACGAGACGCTCTACGCCTTCCTCGCCCGCCGCACCGGCGTCGCCGGCGCCGAAGCCGCCCTCGACGCCGCCACCGCCGCCCTCGCCCAGCCCGACGGCGAGGAGGCCGCCATGGCTGCCGCCGAGGCGTACGCGGTCGCCCTCGACCACCTCCTCGCCGTCGGGGGCACCGACCTCGAGGCCCGCGCCGCCGCCGTGTGCGACGACCTCGGCCTGCCTGCCGACCGGCTCGAGGCGGGCACCGCAGTGCTGTCCGGCGGGGAGGCGGCCCGGGCCTCGCTTGCCGCCGTGCTGCTCTCCCGCTTCGACGTGTTCCTCCTCGACGAGCCCACCAACGACCTCGACTTCGCCGGCCTCGACCGCCTCGAGCGCTTCCTCGACGAGCTGGCAGGCGGGGTGGTGGTGGTCTCCCACGACCGAGCCTTCCTCGACCGGACGATCACCTCGGTGCTCGAGCTCGACGAGGCCAGCCACGGCGCCACCCTCTACAACGGCGGCTGGTCGGCGTACCTCGAAGACCGCGCCGTTGCCCGCCGCCACGCCGAGGAGGCCTACGCCGTCAACCAGACCGCCAGGCAGCGCCTGGCCGGACGGGCCCAGACCCAGCGCCTGTGGGCCACCACCGGGGTGCGCAAGGCCAAGACCAAGGCATCCGACGGCGACAAGCACATCCGCCACCGGGCCGTTGCCTCCTCCGAGAAGCAGGCGGCCAAGGCCCGCCAGACGGAGCGTGCCATGGAGCGCCTGGAGGTGGTCGACAAGCCCTGGGAGGGATGGGAGCTGCACCTCGAGATCGCCGCCGCCCCCCGCAGCGGCGACGTCGTCGCCCGCCTCGACGGTGCCGAGGTCACCCTCGGGACCTTCCGCCTCGGCCCCGTCGACCTCGAGGTGGGCTGGGGTGAGCGGGTGGCGCTCCTCGGCCCCAACGGCAGCGGCAAGACCACACTCCTGCAGGCGCTCCTCGGCCGCGTCGAGCTCACGGCGGGCACCCGCTGGCTCGGCCCCGGCGTCGTGGTCGGCGAGATGGAGCAGAGCCGTGGGCGCTTCGTGGGCGACGAGACCCTGCTCGATGCCTTCACCGCCGCCAGCGGCACCCTTCCCCAGGAGGCCCGCTCGCTGCTCGCCAAGTTCGGCATGGGCGCCGAGCACGTGGCCCGCACCGCCGCCACCCTCTCACCGGGGGAGCGCACCCGCGCCGCCCTCGCCCTCCTCATGGCCCGAGGCGTCAACTGCCTCGTCCTCGACGAGCCCACCAACCACCTCGACCTGCCCGCCATCGAGCAGCTGGAGCAGGCCCTCGACACCTACGACGGCACCCTCCTCCTCGTCACCCACGACCGCCGGCTCCTCGAGGCCGTGCGCACCACCCGCTCCGTGGAGGTCCGAGACGGCACCGTGGTGGCCTGAGGCTGACTCAGGTGTGGGCGCCGCAGGTGCGCGTGGCGGGAGCCTCGATGAGGCGGCCCTCCTCGAGCGGCGTGGTGCAGATCTCGCAGGTGCCGTAGGTGCCGGCGTCGAGGCGGGCCAGGGCGTGCTCCACGTCGGCGAGCTCGGCCTCGACGCTGACGAGGCGGTCCAGGTCGATCGGGGCCCGCGCGGTGACGATGCCCGGCTCGTCGGCGTCGCCCACCGCCTCGGCGGGATCAGCTGGGGGCGCTGGGGGCGCGGGCTCGTCCACGGCACGACCCTACGTGGCCGGCCCGTCAGCTGGGGGGCATGCCCGATCTGCGCCGGCCACGCCCGTACGCTCGCATCGTGGTCTGTCCGACGCTTGATCCAGACGAGGTGGTGCGCCAAGCCGAGCTCGACGCCGAGCGCCTCCGGGGCGACGCCCTCCTGGAGCGGGCGCGGACCATCCAGGCCGCCCGGGAGGAGGCCGGCTGCCTCCTGGCCGAGACCGAGACGCTGGCCGAGGAGTGGCTGGACGAGGTCGACGACGAGCGCGTCCGCGTGCTCGAGCTGGCCCGGGCCGAGGCAGAGCGGCTCCGCGACGAGGCGCGGGCCGAGGCTGAGGAAGCCGCCGCCCTCGTCCGCCAGGCCCGCACCGATGCGGAGGCTGTCCGAGCCGAGGCGGCGCGGGAGGCCGCCGAGGTCCGTGCCGCCGTCGACGACGAGGTGACCCGCCTCCGCGCCCGGGTCGACCAGGAGGTCACCGCCCAGGCCCAGGCGCGGGCCGCCGAGTCGGAGGAGGAGGCCGAGCAGCTCCGGGCCGGCGCTCGGGCCGACGCCGAGCGGCTCCGCGCCGAGGCGGCCGAGACCGCCGCCGCCCGCCTCCGCGACGCCGAGGCGCGGGCCCGCGAGCTCACCGAGCAGGCCGCCGCCGACGCCCAGCGGCTCCGGTCCGAGGCGGCCAGCACCGCCGTGCTGCGCGCCGCCGAGGTCGACACCCAGGTCGAGGAGCGCCGTCGTCAGGCCGAGACCGAGGCGGCCGCCATCCGGGAGCGAGCCGAGGCCGATGCCGGCGAGGCCCGACGCGCCGCCCGGGACGACGTCGCCGGCACCCGCGCCGCGATCGAGCGCCTCCGCGGCGACCTGGCCCAGCTGGCCCGCGCCACGGCGGCGGCCATGCCGGGCCTCGACGCCGCGTCCTCTGCCCTGGCCCGGGTCTGGGGCCCCGACGACCCGCCCCCCGTCCACGCGCCCCCCGTCGAGCCGCCCCCGGTCGCCGACGTGCCTCCCCCCGTCGTCGAGACCACGGTCGTAGAGGCTCCGGTCGAGCCGCTTCCAGTCGAGCCGCCCCCGGTCGAGGCGCCCCCCGAGGAAGAGCTCGAGGAGCTGGTGGTCGAGGCGCCGGTCGAGGAGGCCCGCGGCGTCGACGACGTGTTGCCGGACCGCCGGGTCGAGGTCGGGTCCGAACGGCGTCCGGCCCTCCTCCGCCGACTGCTTCGCATCGGCTGACGCCGAGCGGGCGAGGGAACCGGCGCCCCGTCCCGCTATTCCCGCTCGCTCGGCTCCTCCGGCCCGATGCCCTTTGCCAGGAGGAAGCCGATGGCTCGCTCTGCCCGCGGGTAGCGCGCCGTGAGGGCATGGAAGGCGGGGCCGTGGCCCGGTTCGACGAGGTGGGCGAGCTCGTGGACCACCACGTAGTCGACCACCCACGGCGGGAACCCCGCGAGGCGCGACGAGAGGCGGATCGAGCCGTCGGCGGGCGTGCACGAGCCCCAGCGCGATCGCTGGTTGTCGACCCAGCGGATCGAGGTGGGCTCCGGCAGCTGGTGACGCCGGGCCAGGGCCCGGGCTCTGGCATCGAGGTCGATGGCGTCGCTGCGCTGCCGGCGGGCCACCCGTCGGCTCATCTCCCCGACCCAGTGCGCCTCCTCCTCGGCGGTCATGGTGGCGGGGATGCTCACGCGCAGCACGCCGTCGACGGTGCGAGCCGACACCGTCTTGCGCCGGCGGGCGCTGCGGATGACCTCGACGTCCACCGGCCTACAGCTGTCGGGGGATGGTGATGGCCACTTCGTCGGGGTCGACGAGCAGGAGCCTCGGACCCACCGACATGCGGCCGTCCTGCACGAGGAGCTCGACCCCGCCGAGGTTGGGCAGCTGGGCCGGATCGACCCCGAGGTGGCGCTCGAGCATGCGGATCACCCCGCCGTGGGCCACGGCGAGGACGTCGGCGCCCTCGTAGGCGTCAACGATGCGGGCGACCGCGCTCAGCACTCGCTCGATGATCTGCGGCGCCGTCTCGCCGCCCGGCGGGTCGACCGGGCCGGTCGGCCGCTCGCTCCCGGTGCCCCCCGGGCCGCCGGAGCGCCGGAAGAAGGCGTGCAAGAGGTCGGGCCAGCGCTCCTCGATCTCGGCCCGGGTCAGGCCCGTCCACTCGCCGACATCGCGCTCCCGCAGGCCCGGGTCGATGGCCGCCGGTCCGACCCCGAGGGCGTCGGCGATGATGACCGCCGTCTCCATCGCACGCTGGAGGTCGGACGCCACCACGGCGTCGATCGAGCCCACCCCGCCGGCGGCCGACCGAGCCTGGGCGCGGCCCACGTCGGTGAGGGGCGGGTCGGCCCAACCCTGCCACCGACCGGTGGCGTTCCACTCCGACTGGCCGTGGCGGACGAGCAGGATCCGGGTCACGGCACCGACGGTAGACGGCCGGTGCGACATCGAAGGTCGCCCTCGAGCCTTGGTGCGCTGACACGGGCGTCAAGTACCCTCTCCGGCTGGACGAGCACCTCCCGGAGGACCGATGGCACTGTCGCTCGACAAGCTGGTCACCACCATCTACGACGCCGGCGAGGACGGCCTGCGCGCGCGCGACGCCGTCGAGGCCACTGCCGGTGGCCAGACCGTCATCACGCAGGGCCTGGCCGAGGTCGACGCCCCGGTCCCGGCCTAGCCCGAGGTGGTCGTGCTCCGGATGTTCGCGTCGGCGCGAGAGGCAGCGGGCACCGGGACCGACACCATCGACGCCGATACCGTGGGCGCCGTGCTCGACGAGGCCCGCCGCCGCTACGGCGAGCGCTTCTCCACCGTCCTCGACGGCTGCCGCGTGTGGCGCAACGGCGACCCCGCCGACGCGGGCGACGCGGTCGGGCCGGGCGACGAGGTGGCCGTCCTCCCCCCAGTGTCGGGCGGGGCCTGATGGATGTCGCCCCCCTGCCCCCCGCCTCGCCCCCTCGCCGGCGCCCGCCGGCGCCGGAGCGCCTCCAACTGGCCGTGGTCCACGACACCGCGGGGCCGCGCGTGCGCGTCGGCATGGTGTGGTTCGTGGCCAGCGTCACCGCGGCCGCCGTGGCCCGCCCGCTGCTCGCCCTCGTGCTCGCCGTGGCCGCGGGCGCCGCTGCCGGCCAGGTGGCCCGCCTCCGGGTCGGCATCCGCCCCGAGCACACCCCCGGGGGACGGGCCCTCGTGGCCCACCTCCTGGCCGAGCCCCACGGCCTGCCCGCCGCCCTCGGCGGGGCCGCCATCCCGTTGGCGGCCGCTGCCGGGGTGAGCACCCTCACCGCTGCCCTGCCCGCCGTGGTCCTCGTGGTGGCCGTCCACCGCCTCGCCACCGTCGGCGATGGGCGCCCCGCCTTGCCCGAGGCCGCGTTGGCGGTCACCGCCTCCCTCGGCTTCGGCCTTGCTGCCGCGGGGGTGGTGCTCGTCGCCGAGGTGGCGCCATCGGCCGCCGTCGTCCTGATCGTGCTGGTCAGCGCCTACGACGCCGGCGACTTCATCGTCGGCTCGGGGTCGGCTGCGGTGTGGGAGGGGCCCGCTGCCGGCATCGCGTCGGTCGGGGTGTTCGCCTTCGCCGCCAGCGTGGTCGTGCTCCCGCCGCTGACGCCGGGGTCCATCGCCACCCTCGGCGCCCTCACCGCCATCACCGCACCGCTCGGCCCTCTGGCCGTCTCGCTCCTCCTCGGCACCGGCCGGCGGCGCGCCCGGTACGCGAGGAGGCTCGACTCGCTCCTCGTCCTCGGCCCACTCGCCCCCTGGGTGCTCCTGGCAACGCTGTAGGAGGCCGGTCGCTGGCTACTTCTTGGTCTCCCAGAAGATGCGGTCGATCTCGGCGATGGCGTCGAGGAGCTTCTGGCCCTGGGCCGGGTCCTCGGACTTCTTGGCCTCGCCGGCCAGCTTGGTGGCCTCCCAGAACGTGGTGTGCAGCTTGGGGTGGTCCTCGAGGTGGTTGGGCTTGAAGTAGTCGGTCCAGAGCACCCACAGGTGGTGCTTGACCAGCTCGGCCCGCTCCTCCTTGATCTGGACGGCGCGCTGCTTGAACACCGGGTCGTCGGAGTCCTGGAACTTGGTCTGGCAGCCCTTGACCGACTCGGCCTCGATGCGGGCCTGGGCCGGGTCGTAGACGCCGCAGGGCAGGTCGCAGTGGGCGGCGACGGTGACGGGCGCCCGGAAGCGGTCGGCGGTGATGAGCAGGCGGGAGATCATGGGTGGCGCTCCTTGCTACACAAGTGTGGATGTCCGGTCGACCCTACTCCCGGCCTCCCCGTGCGGCGACCGTCGCCGCCGTGACCGTCGCGGTCGGCGCCCTCCTCGCCCTCGCGAGCCGCTTCGCGGTCCGGGTGGTGGTCGCCGGCGACAGCATGCGACCGGCCCTCGAGCCCGGCGAACGCCTGGTCGTGCTCCGCGGCCTGCGCCCACGGGTGGGCGACGTGGTGGCCGCCCCCGACCCGCGCTGCCCCGGGCGCATCGTGGTCAAGCGGGTGGCGGCCGTCGGCCCGGACGGGGTCGAGCTCGCCGGCGACCATCCGGCGGCGAGCACCGACAGCCGCACCTTCGGCCCCGTCGAGCGCCGCCGGGTCCTCGGTCGGGCGGTGTGGCGCTACGCCCCGGCCGGCCGAACCGGTCGTCTCGGCCCGGCGCCCGGGCGCCCCGCTACGCTCGGCGCGGTGGACCGCGACAAGCTGCAGCGCCTGCTGGCCGACGACGACGGCGACGTCTCCGCACTCTCCATGGAGGAGCTGCGGTCCCGCCGGGCCGAGTGCCAGACGGTCGAGGTGTCGTTGTCGTACCAGCGGCGCATGGCCCAGGGGCGCCTCGACATCGTCGCCGCCGAGCGCCGCCACCGGGCCACCGGCGAGGGGCCCGACGGGGCGACCCTCGTCGAGCAGCTCCCCGGGATCCTTGCCGACCGCATCACCGCCCCGGGCAGTGGCCGCCTGCCGCGCCTCATGGCACCCGAGGCTGCCGAAGTCGATACCGACGAGCTCGACGCCATCGTCGGCCCGATCCTCCTCGGGACGCTCGGCGAGCTCGACGACGCCGCGCTCGAAGTGCTCGTCGAGCGCCTCTCGGCCTACGAGGCCGAGGTCTCTTCCCGGCGCCGCGAGCTCCACGACCACATCGACGCCCTCCAGGCCGAGATCACCCGCCGGTACCGCACGGGCGAGGCCACGGTCGACTCCCTGTTCAGCTAGCGACCCGCGGCGCACCGGCGGTCGGCGACCGACCGGGGCCTGCCCTCGCGGCGGCGTAGATTGGCTCCATGAAGGAGCTCGAGTCCCGCTGGCGCGACCTGGGCGGGTTCATCCGTGAGCAGCGGATGGTCGGCCAGATCTCCCTGCGCAAGCTGTCGGAGATGGCGGGGATCTCCAACCCCTACCTCAGCCAGATCGAGCGGGGCCTGCGCAAGCCCTCGGCCGAGATCCTCCAGCAGATCGCCAAGGCCCTGCGCATCTCGGCCGAGACCCTCTACGTCCGGGCCGGGATCCTCGAGGAGCGCGAGGGCGACGAGGACGTGACCATGGCGCTGCTGCGGGACCCGCTGCTGAGCGAGGACCAGAAGCAGACGCTGCTCCACGTCTACCGCTCGTTCGTGGTGTCCGCCGTGGCGGAGTCGGGCGACGCACCCGACGACGACGCACCCGACGACGACGCACCCGACGACGACAGCGCGGCGGCCACCGCCTGAACCTCGGCCTGCCGGGAATCCTGACCCCGGGGGTAGCGTTGGTCCTCTCGTGCGCAGGCTGGCCGTCCTCTCGTTTCACACCTCGCCGCTCGTCCAGCCCGGAGTCGGCGACAGCGGCGGGATGAACGTCTATGTCCGCGAGCTGGTCTCCGCCCTGGCCCAGGCCGGCGTGGCGTGCGACGTCTACACCCGGGCCTGGTCGCCGGACCTCCCGACCGAGGTGGTGGTCGAACCCGGCTTCCGAGTGGTCCACGTCGACGCCGGCCCGCGCGCGGAGGTGGCCAAGGAGGAGCTGGCTGCCCTGGTGCCGGCGTTCGCCGAGGGGGTCATCGACCACCTGCGTGCCACCGGTGAGACCGACGCCATCCACGCCAACTACTGGCTGTCGGGCGTCGCCGGCCACCTCGTCAAGCACGCCCTGGGCCTACCGCTGGTGTCGACGTTCCACACCCTCGCCCGGGTCAAGGCCGAGGCCGCCGAGGCCGAGCCCTCTGACCGCATCGAGGCCGAGGCCGAGGTGATCCGCTGCTGTGACGCCATCCTCGCCAACTGCTCGGAGGAGGCCGCCGACCTGCGGCGCCACTACGACGCCCCGGCGGATCGGATCGAGATCGTCGCCCCCGGCGTCGACCACGCCTTCTTCTCCCCCGGCGACCGGGGGGGCGCCCGGGCCGCCCTCGGCTGGGCCGAGCCGGGACGCATCTCGGCATCGGGGGGCCGGGGGGCAGCGGCGCACCCGGTGCTGCTCTTCGTCGGGCGCATCCAACCCCTGAAGGGCCTCGACGTGGCGGTGCGCGCCCTCGCCGCTCTGCCCCACGAGACCGCCGAGCTGGTGGTGGTGGGCGGGCCCAGCGGCGCCGGCGGCGCAGCCGAGCTTGCCCGGGTCCAGTCCCTGGTGTCCGAGCTCGGGCTCGTCGAGCGCGTCCGCTTCGTCGACCCCCAGCCGCACCACCTCCTCTCCACCTGGTACCGGGCGGCCGACGTGGTGCTGGTGCCGAGCCGCTCCGAGTCGTTCGGCCTCGTGGCGCTCGAGGCCGCTGCCTGCGGCACCCCCGTGGTGGCGGCGGCCGTCGGCGGGCTGCGCACCCTCGTCGACCACGGCTCGACCGGCTTCTTGGTGCAGGGCCGGCGGCCCGAGGCCTACGCCGCCTACGTGGCGGAGCTGCTCGACAACCCCGTGCTCGCCGCCGAGATGAGCAGCCGGGCGACGGCCAAGGCGGCGGGCTACACCTGGTCGATCGCCGCGGCCCGACTGCGGCGGATCTACACCGACCTCGCCGCCCGCTCCCTGGTGGAGGACTGCTCGTGATCCCCCCGGCGACCCCCGAGGAGCTCGACGCCACCGAGGCACGGATCGATGCCTGGCTGGCTGCCGAGCTCGACGGCAACCCCATGCTCGTTGCCGTCGACCGCGGTGAGCCGGGGGAGCGGCGCTGGTTCGTGCGCCTGGCCGGCGAGGAGAAGGACGTCACCACCCTCTGGTTCCGCCTCGGCCAGCGGGCCCTGCACGTCGAGACCTATGTGATGCCGGCGCCGGAGGAGAACGAGGCCGAGTTCTACGCCCACCTCCTGCGGCGCAACCAGGGCACCCACGGCCTGTTCTTCGCCATCGGACCCGAGGAGGCCATCTTCCTCAAGGGCCAGCTGCCCTTCGGCGCCATCGACGAGGCCCACCTCGACCGCCTGGTCGGCTCGGCCTGGACCTACGTGGAGCAGTTCTTCCAGCCGGCGCTGCGGTTGGGCTTCGCTTCCCGGTTCTCGGGCTGATCTCCAAGAATTCCATGTTGTCTCATTGCATCTCGTGATACTCCGCGCGTAGGCTGACCGGCGGAGCCCGAGGGGCGCGACGATCACCGGCGTTCGGGGAAGTACGCCGGTGGCAGGAGCGCTCCCCGGGCTCCGCCACGTCCGGCGATGGCCCCCAGCGACGGGACCCGAGGCGCGCGGCGTCCAGGCGTACCCCGAGGCGCCGGCAGGTATGCGGACCATGCATGGCGAACCTGTTGCAACCATGTTACGGTCCCCCCGTTCCTCCGGAGCCGGCCCCGAGCCGGTCCCGACGTCGTGTTACGGCGTGACTCGAACGATCGACCCGCCCCCGGGCCCGCTGACCGAGAGAGACCAACCACCGACCGCATGACGAAAACCCGCCTGACCTTCCTCGTGCTCGTCGCCGCCCTCGTGGGTGGGCTCTTCGGGACCGCCGACGCCGCCAGCTCGAGCGACCCTCGGACCAAGCGCGATGAGCTCCGCAACGAGCGGGCAGCCCAGGCACGTCAGCTCGACGGGATCAAGGCCGGCGAGCGGGAGCTCATCGCCGCCGTCGGGGTCCTCAACCAACAGGTGGCCGCCCAGACGGCGCGGGTCGAGGCCGCCCGCCAAGCCGTCGCCGCCGCCGAGGGCGAGCTGGCCGAGGCCGAGACCTCCCTTGCCCAGACGCGGGGCCGCATCACCGGCCTCACCGACACCCTCATCGCCCGGGCCGTGCAGTCCTTCATCCGCCCCGACACCTCCGAGATCGACGAGGTCGTCCAGTCGTCCGACATCGCCGAGACCGCCCGCCGCAAGGTCCTCATGGGCTCCGTCGCCGCCTCCGACGCCGACGTGATCGACCAGCTCAACGCCGCCCGAGAGGACTTCGAGCTGGCCAAGGCGGCCGCCGAGGCCGCTCGGGCAAAGGCCGTCGGGCGCAGGACGGTCACCGAGACCGAGCTCGGCACCCTCGAGACCGCCCGCGTCGAGCAGCGCCGCCTCCAGGCGAACCTCGAGACGCGCAAGCGCGAGGTCCTCGGCGAGATCGAGGCCCTCTCCCGCGACGAGGCTCGTCTCAGCCGGGAGATCGCTGACCGCCAGGCCGCCCTCGCCCGCCAGGAGCAGGCCCGTCGCCAGAGCGAGGCGACCACCCGGAACGTCTCCACCGCCCCCGCCGGCTCGGGCGGGTGCGTGTGGCCCACCCGCGGCGCCGTCACCTCCGAGTACGGCAACCGCTGGGGACGCCTCCATGCCGGCATCGACATCGGGGCCTCGACCGGCACCCCGATCTGGGCGTCCAAGGCCGGCACGGTGATCTCGTCGGGTCGCCAGGGCGCCTACGGCAACACCGTGGTGCTCTCCCACGCCGGCAACATGACCACCCTCTACGCCCACCAGAGCCGCATCGTCGTCTCCAACGGCCAGACGGTCAGGCAGGGCGAGGTCATCGGCTACGTCGGCAACACCGGCAGCTCCACCGGGCCCCACCTGCACTTCGAGACCCGCTACGGCGGCTCGCCCCGCAACCCCCGTAGCTGCCTCTCCTGACCCTGCCCGGCCCCGCGGCAGGCGCATCTTCCGCTCCCTCGGCGGTCACCAGTTAGGTTGCGGCGCCATGGCGACACGTCTGGTGATCCTCGGCGGCGGCCGGATGGGCGAGGCCATCCTCGGCGGGCTCCTCGCCTCAGGCTGGGCGGCGCCGGCCGACCTCGCCGTGGTCGAGGCACTGGCCGCCCGGCGCGACGAGCTGGAGGCCCGCTTCCCCGGTGTGACGGTGTCCGACGCGCCGGTTGCCGCCGACGGCCTGGTGGTGGCGGTCAAGCCCGGCGACGTGGTGGGGGCCTGCGAGGCCGCTGCCGCCGCGGGCGTGGGTCGGGTCCTGTCCATCGCCGCCGGGGTGTCGCTCGCCACGCTCGAGGGAGCCCTCGGTGAGATCCCCGTGGTGCGCGCCATGCCCAACACCCCCGCCCTCGTGGGCGCGGGGGCGGCGGCCATCGCCGGCGGGACGGTGGCGGGCGAGGCCGACCTGGCTTGGGCCGAGGAGGTCCTCGGCGCCGTGGGCGAGGTGGTGCGGGTGCCCGAGCACCTCCTCGACGCCGTCACCGGCCTGAGCGGCTCCGGCCCCGCGTACGTGTTCCTGGTCGTGGAGGCCCTCATCGAGGCGGGCGTGCTCGCCGGCCTGCCCCGCGACGTGAGCACCGCCCTCGCCACCCAGACGCTGCTCGGGTCGGCCAAGCTCCTGGCCTCCTCCGACGAGGGTCCCGAGGCCCTGCGGGCGGCCGTGACCTCGCCGGGCGGGACCACCGCCGCCGGCCTGCGGGTGCTCGAGGGGGCCGGCGTCCGCAGCGCCTTCCTCGAGGCCGTCGCCGCCGCCGCCGCCCGCTCCCGCGAGCTCGGGGTGACCGGGGGGTGATCGGGGCCCGTCACCGACGGCGCCGGCTCCCCCTCCGAGCGGCGCCGGACAACGAAAGAATGCACGAACCTCTCTAGGCAACGGCAGCACCGGTGGCGTACAGTGACCCCAAGCGGAGATAGGGGTGATTCCATTGGCTCAGCGACCCGGGCGCGCCCGGTACCTGACCGTCGCGGAAGTCGCCGAGACCCTGCGCGTCTCGACGATGACCGTGTACCGGTTGATCAAGGCAGAGGACCTGCGGGCGGTTCGCGTCGGCAGGTCCTACCGGCTCTCGGAGGACGAGGTCGACCGGTACCTGGCGCGGGGGTTCACCGAGGCCGGGTGATCGGGGCCCGTCACCGACGGAACCCTCCCTTCGGCCGAGGCTGCGATTTCGCGCGGGTACCGTGATCGGGCATGTCGCCGGCGCCCCAGACCATCTCGTTCCTCTCCGACTTCGGCACCGACGACGAGTCGGTGGGCGTGGTGAAGTCGGTGATCCGCTCGATCGCGCCCGACGCGTCGGTCATCGATCTCACCCACGGGATCCCCGCCCACGACGTGCGGGCCGGCTCGCTCGCCCTCGCCCGGGCCGTGCAGTACGTGGCGCCCGGCGTGATCCTCGCCGTCGTCGACCCGGGGGTGGGCACCGAGCGCCGGGCCGTGGCCGTCGAGGTGGCCGAGGGCCTCGGCACCTTCGTCGGCCCGGACAACGGCCTGCTCGCCTCGGCGGTCGCCATGGCGGGCGGCGCCACCCGGGCCGTGCACCTCAACGACCCCGAGTACCACCTCGAGGCCCCCGGCATGACCTTCGCCGGTCGTGACGTCTTCGCCCCGGTCGCCGCCCACCTCTGCGCTGGTGTCGACCTCGACGACATCGGCGAGGCCATCGACCCCGCCGGCCTGCTCCCCGGCACCCTCCCGCTGAGCCGCGAGGAGGACGGCCGGCTGGTCGCCGAGGTGCTGTGGGTCGACCGCTACGGCAACCTCCAGCTCAACCTCGACCCCGACGAGGTGATCCCCTTCGGCGAGCGAATCACGCTCCGCGCCGACGACATGGTGCGCACCGCCGGCTGGGCCTCAACCTACGACGTCATCCGCCCCGGGGAGGTCGGCCTGGTCATCGACGCCTACGGGCTCGTCTCGCTGTGCATGGCCCGCCATCCGGCGTCGAGCGAGCTCGGCCTCGACACCGGCGATGCCGTCACGCTCGAGTCGGCGGGTGACGCCGTCGGGATCGAGCAGCCGGTCAGCCTCGGCCTGCGCCGGCCCCACCCGGGGGAGCCCACATGAGGCCCGCCACCACCGTGGTCCTCGCCCTCCTCATGGCCGCCCTCTTCATAGCCGCCACCCTCCAACTATTCGTCCTAGCCCGCTAACCAAAAACAAAAAGGGGGCCTCGGCGAAGCCGAGACGACCTTTGACCCCCAGCCCAAGAAGAGCCGCACGAGCAACCCCCCGTCAGCAGCCCAGGGAAAGGGGCCGCCGAGGACAAGGCAGCGGTGGGTGGCACCGAGGGAAGGGGCCCGCACCCGGAGCCTGCGGAGGGTGTGGGAAGGCTCCGCTCGCTGACAGGCCCCGCCGCTGCCGGACGCGCGAAAACTGTCCGCCTAGTACAACGAGCCGCAGAGCCGATTGATCTCCCGCTCGAGCGACTCGAGCCCCTCCACCTTGCCGATCACCAGGGCCACGCCGGCGTCGCGGGCCCGGCGCTCGAGCTCGGGGCTGACGAAGGCGGTGTAGAGGATGATGACCTGGTCGGGGTGCCGCTCGCGGATGGCGGCGGCGGTCACCAGCCCGTCCATCTCGGGCATCTTGTAGTCCATGACGATGGCGTCGGGTGGCACCGCGTCGGCCAGGGTGATGGCGTCGGCACCCGACGCGGCCTCACCGGTGACCTCGAAGCCGTCGAGCTCGAGCATGTTGCGCAGCATCCGCCGGACGTGGTCGGTGTCGTCGACCACCATCACCTTGATGGACCCCATTGCCGGGTGACGTTAGCCGTCGGGCCGGTCCGGAACGACGCGAAAGGCCGCAAGTGGGGCGGCACGGCACCGGGGCGGCGGCCCGGCGGTAGCGTGCGCCCCCGTGAACCTGGCTCGCATCATCGACGGCCACCCGGATGACGCGGTGGCGCTCATCTCTCGGGGCAAGCCCACCACCTACGGCGCGCTCCGCGACCAGGTCGCGGCCATGCGGGGCGGGCTGGCCGGCCTCGGTCTCGAGCCGGGCGACCGGGTGGCGCTGCTGTGCGCCAACAACCGCTGGTTCGTCGTCTCCTACCTCGCCGCCCTCGGGCTCGGCTGCGTGGTCGTGCCCCTGAACCCCCTGAGCCCGGCGATCGAGATCCGCAACCAGCTGGCCACGGTCGGGGCCCGCGCCGTCGTCGTCGGCCCCGCGGGGCGCGCCTCGTTCGACGCTGTCGACCGCGCCGAGATCCCCACCGTCGAGGTCGTCGTCGCACCGGGTGGCGTCGAGGTGGACGGTGCCGCGGCACTCGAGGACCTGCTGGGGTCCGACCCCGTGCCGACGCTCGAGCGGGACCGCAGCGACCTCGCGGTGCTGGTCTTCACCGCCGGCACCGCCGGGTCGCCCAAGGCGGCCATGCTCACCCACGGCAACCTCGCTTCCAACCTCGAGCAGGTCCAGCTGCTCCCCGAGCGGGGGCTCACCCCGGACGACGTCAGCCTCGGCGTGCTGCCCCTGTTCCACATCTTCGGGCTCAACGTGGTCCTCGGCCTCACCCTCGTGGCGGGTGCGTCGGTGGTGCTGGTGGAGCGCTTCGACCCCGCCACCGCCGCCGAGACGATCACGGGCAACGGGTGCACCGTGGTGGCCGGCGCCCCGCCCATGTGGGTGGTGTGGTCGTCGATGCCCGGCCTCGACCCCGACACCTTCGCCAGCGTCCGCCTGGCCTTGTCGGGCGCGTCGAAGCTGGCCGAGGAGACGGCCGAGGTCATGCAGCGCCGCTTCGGGCTGCAGATCCTGGAGGGCTACGGCCTCACCGAGGCGTCGCCGATCGTGACCTCCTCGGCCGGAGGCGCCCCGGTGCGCGCCGGCTCGATCGGCACGCCCATCCCCGGGGTGGAGCTGCGCCTGGTCGACGACGGCCAGGACGCCCTCCTCGGCGACGCCGGCGAGATCTGGGTGCGGGGCCCCAACGTCTTCGCCGGCTACTGGAAGGACGACGAGGCGACCGCCAGCGTCCTCACCTCCGACGGGTGGCTGCGCACGGGCGACATGGCCGTGGCCGATCACGAGGGCAACCTCTCGATCGTCGACCGGGCCAAGGACCTCATCATCGTCTCCGGCTTCAACGTCTACCCCGCCGAGGTCGAGGCGGCGCTGCTCGAGCACCCCGGCGTCGATGGAGTGGCGGTGGTCGGCATCGAGAGCCCGTACTCGGGCGAGACGGTGAAGGCCTACGTCGTGGCGGCCCCCGGCGTTCACCTCGATGAGGACGAGGTGATCGAGCACTGTGCGCACCGGCTGTCGCGCTACAAGTGCCCCACCAAGGTGATGTTCGTCGACGAGATCCCCCAGGGCCTCGGCGGGAAGGTGCTGCGTCGGGAGCTGCGCTGAGGCGACGCCAGCGCCCCGACATTGCCCGATTGTGAACGGGCGCCCCTGTCGCTCTAGCATCGGGCCCGACATGGTGGCCCACTCCCCCCGACGCATCCCCGAGGCCACCGTGGCCCGCCTGCCGGTGTACCTGCGCAGCCTGGCCGAGCTGGCCGACGCCCGGATCACCACGGTGTCATCGGAGCGCCTGGCCGACATGGCCGGCGTCAACGCCGCCAAGGTGCGCAAGGACCTGTCGTACCTCGGCTCCTACGGCACGCGCGGGGTGGGCTACGACGTCGAGTACCTGCTGTTCCAGATGAGCCGCGAGCTCGGCCTCAACCACGACTGGCCCGTCGTCATCGTCGGCATCGGCAACCTCGGCCACGCCCTCGCCAACTACCGCGGCTTCGGCGATCGGGGCTTCCCGGTGGCGGCCCTGGTCGACGCCGACGATGGCAAGGTGGGTGAGCGCATCGGCGACCTCGTCATCCAGGGCATCGACGAC
>DATKDW010000049.1 GCA_035512495.1 Acidimicrobiales bacterium | reverse complement strand
ACGCATGTAGTCCGCTGTCGGCCCCTGGATGAGCTCGGTCAGATACTCGACGAACTCGTCGCGGGTGTTCCGCCACGTGAAGTAGGTGTAGCCCTGGCTGAATCCGACCTCGGCCAGCTTGGCCATCATCTTCGGGCGGGTGAATGCCTCGGCCAGAAAGAGGGTGTCGGGGTGGGTCTTCTGCACCTCGGGGATGACCCACTCCCAGAACGCCAGCGGCTTGGTGTGGGGGTTGTCGACCCGGAAGACCCGTACGCCGCGCTCCACCCACGTGCGGACCACGTCCGCCAGCGCCTGCCACAGCCCGCGCCAGTCGGCGCAGGCGAAGTCGACGTTGTAGATGTCCTGGTAGCGCTTGGGCGGGTTCTCGGCGTACTTGATCGTGCCGTCCGGCCGGTGGTGGAACCACTCCGGGTGATCACGGACCCAGGGGTGATCGGGCGAGCACTGCAGGGCGTAGTCGAGCGCCACCTCCATGCCGTGGGCACGAGCCTCGGCGACGAGGTCGCGGAGGTCCTCGATGGTCCCGAGGTCGGGGTGGATCTCGGTGTGACCCCCCTCCGGGCCTCCGATCGCCCACGGGCTCCCGATGTCGTCGGGGCCGGCGGAGAGGGTGTTGTTCGGGCCCTTGCGGAAGGCTCGGCCGATCGGGTGGATGGGCGGCAGGTAGAGGACGTCGAAGCCCATCTCGGCGACTGCCCGCAGTCGCTTGGCGGTGCCGGTGAAGCCGCCCTCGGAGCGCGGGAAGAGCTCGTACCAGCTGCTGAACCGGGCCCGCTGGCGGTCGACCCAGAGCACCTGGGGCGGGGAGGACACGACGTCGTCGGGGAGGGCAACGCCGGCGAGGGCGGCGGCGAGGGCGTCATCGAGACCGGCGTTGAGCCGGACCTCGAGGCTGCAGGTGCCGTTGGCAACCGACTCGGCGGCGTCGGCCACCATCGCCCGACGGACCTGGGGCACGTGGGGGACGAGCCGCTGGAGGAGCGCGACGCCCTCGACGAGCTCGGTGCCGACGTCCTGCCTGGCGCCGGCCTTGGTCTGCAGGTCGCGCCGCCACGTGGCGAAGCGGTCCTGCCACGCGTCGATCACCAGCTGGTGGGGACCGACGGCGTCGATGGTGACCGCCGCCTCCCAGCGATCGTTGCCCACGGGGACGAGCGGCGTGGCGGCCCAGCGCGGGCGACCCTTGGCCCGCGGGGCAACCCGGACGCGGGCGGCCAGGACGTCGTGGCCGTCCTTGAAGATGTCGGCGGACACGAGGGTGCGTTCGCCCACCGAGGTCTTCGGTGGGTGCTCGCCCGATGGGGTCCGCGGCCGGATGTCGTCGATCACGATCCGCTGCAGCACCCTTACAGCCCTACCAGGCCGTGACTCTGCATGAAACCCCCAGCGTCGATCCGGGCACGCGAGCACACTCCCGACGAGCCCGTCGCTGACCGCCCGGTCGGGCTCTAACGTGGCCCCGATGAAGGCCCTGCGCAGCTTCACCGTCCGCCCCCGGATGCCCGAGGCGCTCGGCGCACTCGAAGACCTGGCCATGAACCTGCGCTGGGCGTGGGACGGGCGCACCCGGGACCTGTTCCGGTGGGTCGACCCCGACGCGTGGGAGGAGGGCCGCCACGACCCGGTGCGCCTCCTGGCCACCGTGGGCCGCGACCGCCTGGCCCAGCTCGAGGCCGACCCGGCCTTCACCCGCTTCCTCGGGGAGGTGCACGAGGACCTGCAGCGCTACGTCGAGCGACCCCGGTGGTTCCAGGACGCCGGCCCCAGCCCGCTGCGCTCCGTCGCCTACTTCTCCCCGGAGTTCGGCATCGCCGAGGCGCTCCCCCAGTACTCCGGCGGCCTCGGTGTCCTCGCCGGCGACCACCTCAAGGCGGCGAGCGACCTCGGCATCCCGCTCGTCGGCGTGGGTCTCTTCTATCGCCACGGCTACTTCCGCCAGTCACTCAACGCCGACGGCTGGCAGCAGGAGCGCTACCCCAGCCTCGATCCGTTCGCCATGGCCGTTCGTGAGCTGCCCGACGTGCGCGTCCAGGTGAGCCTCGCCGGGACCCCGCTGTCCGCCCGAGTGTGGCGGGCCGACGTGGGCCGCATCCGCCTCTACCTCCTCGATGCCGACGTGGAGGAGAACGATCCCGACCTGCGCATCGTCACCGACCGCCTCTACGGCGGCGACAAGGTCCACCGGCTCCGCCAGGAGATCCTCCTCGGCATCGGCGGCGTGCGGGCCCTCGAGGCCGTGGGCGAGGACCCCCAGGTGTTCCACACCAACGAGGGCCACGCCGGCTTCCTCAGCTTCGAGCGGATCCGGCGCCTCGTGGTCGATGCCGGCCTCTCGTTCGGCGAGGCCCTCGAGGCCAGCCGTGCCGCCACCGTCTTCACCACCCACACCCCGGTCCCCGCCGGCATCGACCGGTTCCCTCGGCCCGAGATGGAGCGCTACTTCGGCGACTGGGCCGACGAGTGCGGCATCACCCCCGACGAGATGATGGCCCTCGGCCACGAGCCGGGCGAGGACCCCGATGCCCCGTTCAACATGGCGGTCATGGGATTGCGCCTGGCCGGGCGCTCCAACGCGGTATCCAAGCTCCACGGCGAGACCAGCCGCTCGATGTTCGCCACCCTGTGGCCCGGGGTCCCGGTCGACGAGGTGCCGATCACGTCGGTCACCAACGGCGTCCACGCCGGCACGTGGGTGTCGCCTGAGATGGACGACCTCCTCGGCCGGTTCGTGCTGCCCGAGTGGCACGACGCCGACCCCGAGCGGTGGGCCCGCATCAACGAGGCCGGCGACGACGAGGTCTGGCGGGTGTGCGACCAGGGCCGCGAGCGGCTCGTGGCCTTCGTCCGCGCCCACCTCCGGAGCTCGCTCGGCCAGCGCGGCCTCGGTGCCGACGCCTCGTGGGCCGACCAGGTCCTGGACCCCAAGGCGCTCACCGTCTGCTTCGCCCGGCGCTTCGCCACCTACAAGCGGGCCACCTTGCTGCTCTCCCAACCCGAGCGCCTCAAGGCCCTGCTGCTGTCGGCCGAGCGACCCGTGCAGCTCGTCTTCGCCGGGAAGGCTCACCCCGCCGACGAGCTCGGCAAGGAGATGATCCGCCAGATCGTCGCCTTCTCGTCCGACCCCGAGGTCCGCCACCGCATCGTCTTCGTCGATGACTACGACATCGCCGTGGCCCGCCAGCTCTACCAGGGCGCCGACGTGTGGCTCAACAACCCCCGCCGGCCCCAGGAGGCGTGCGGCACGAGCGGCGAGAAGGCCGCCCTCAACGGGGCGCTCAACTGCTCGATCCTCGACGGCTGGTGGGACGAGATGTTCGACGGCGAGAACGGGTGGGCCATCTCCTCGGCCGAGGGCATCGCCGACCTCGCCAAGCGCGACCAGGTCGAGGCCGACAGCCTCTTCGCCCTCCTCGAGGACCAGATCGTCCCCATGTTCTACGAGCGGACGCAGGGTCCGGTGCCCCGCCGCTGGGTCCAGCGCGTCAAGACCAACCTGAGCTCGCTCGGCCACCAGGTGAGCGCCGCCCGCATGGTGCGCGACTACGTCCAACAGCTCTACGAGCCCACCGCCGCCCGCGCCGACGCCCTGGCGTCCGATGGCTTCGCCCGCGCCACCGCCCTCGCCGGCTGGAAGGAGCGAGTCGCGAGCACCTGGAAGGGCGTGCACGTCGACGCCGTCGACACCGACGAGGCCTCTACCGACCTCGGCTACGAGCGCTCCGTATCCGCCCTGGTCTCGCTCAGCGACCTCGGCCCAGACGACGTCGAGGTGCAGCTGCTGCACGGACCGGTGGGCCAGAGCGAGGAGCTCACCGGTGCCGCGGTCGTCCCCATGGTGGCGTCGGGCAAGGCACCCGACGGCCACCGCCGCTACACCGGCACCTTCACCTGCGAGCAGTCCGGCCGCTACGGCTTCACGGTGCGGATCGTGCCCTCGCACCCCGACCTGGTGACCCCCGTCGAGCTCGGACGGGTGGCCTGGGGCTGAGCGTGACGCACCCGGCCTAGGGTGCCGTCATGGAGCTCGGGTTGGTCCTCGGTGGTGGTGGCGTGGTCGGCGTGGCCTGGGAGGTCGGTGTGCTCGCCGGCCTGGCCGACGCCCTGGGGTGGGACCCCGACGGCGCCCGGACGATCGTGGGGACGTCGGCCGGCTCGGTGATCGGCGCCAACCTCCGCCACGGCCGCTCGATCGACGATCTCGTCGCCGAGCAGCGCGCCGGCGGGTTGCGCCTCGCGGGAGGCGAACCCGGTGACCCCGCCGCCGCCCTCGAGGTGTTCCGGCGCTGGGCGGGTGTCGAGCTGATGGACCCTCCCACCGCCCGGGCGGTGGGCGAGCTCGCCATGAGCGCCTCCGCCACCGACGAGGCGGTGATGCTCGACGGCTTCCGGAAGATCCTCCCAGCCGCCAACTGGCCCGAGGGCGACCTGAGGGTCACCGGCGTGTCGGTCGGCACCGGCGAGCGGGTGGTGTGGACCGCGGCCAGCGGGGTCGAGCTCGCCGCCGCGGTCACAGCCTCCTGCGCCGTCCCCGGCCTCTTCCCGCCGATCACCGTCGGCGACGACCGCTACGTCGACGGCGGGCTGTGGTCCGGCTCCAACGCCGACGTGGTCGCTGGTGATCGCCTCGGTGCGGCCCTCTTCATCGGGCCCATGGGCGTGGGCACGACCGGCCTGGCCGCGCAGTCGGCGCGGGCCCTCGCCCGTGAGGTCGACGTCCTCACCCTGGACGGCACTGCCCTGCACGTGCTGGAACCGGGCGAGCGCTTCGTGGCCGCAGCCATGCAGCTGATGGACGCCACCCGTCGGGTCGAGGCGCTGGAGATCGGCCTGGCCGAGGGGACCGACGCCGCCGATCGCCTCCGGCCGGTGCTCGCTGGCTGATCTACTTCCCGGTGAAGCGGGCCTTGCCGGGACCGTGCTCGAGGAACGAGGCGACACCGATCTGGCTGTCCTCGGTCTCGAAGACCTTGGTGAAGAGCTCCTGCTCGCGGTCGAGGCCCCAGGCCAGGGTCGTCTCCACGCCCTCGTCGATCGCCGCCTTGGCCAGCCCCTGGGCGACCACGGCGCCCGACGCCAGCTCCGAGGCCTTGGACAGCGCCCGCTCGTTCACCTCGGCGGCGGGCACCAGCTCGTCGACCAAGCCGATGCGCAGCGCCTCGTCGGCCTTGACCATCCGACCGGTGAGGATGATCTCCTTGGCCCGCGCCGCGCCCACCAGGCGCGGCAGGCGCTGGGTCCCTCCCCCGCCGGGGATGATGCCGAGGAGGATCTCGGGCTGACCGAGACGGGCGCTGTCGGCGCAGACGCGCCAGTCGCAGGCGAGGGCCAGCTCGCAGCCACCGCCGAGGGCGACGCCGGTGATGGCCGCCACGGTGAACCGGGGGATGGCGGCGACCGCGCCGAGGGCGTCGCGGAACAGCCCGCCGATCTCGCGGGCCTCCTCGGGCCCCCCGAACTCGGCGATGTCGGCGCCGGCGGCGAACGCCCGGTCGCCGCCGGTGACCACGACCGCGCCGGGCGGGTCGGCGGTGAGGTCCTCGGCTGCCTCCCGGAGCTGGGAGAGCAAGGCCATCGAGAGGGCGTTGACCTTGGGCCGGTCGAGGCGGACCACGGCCACACCGTCGTCCCGCCGCTCCACCCGCACGAACCGATCCTGCGCTGCAGCGTCACTCATGGCCGACGAACCTAACCCCGCGCGTCGATGTGGCGGAAACGGTGGCGCCGGTCGCCTCTCATCAGTCGGCGACGATCTCGCCGAGGAGCTCGTTGGCAGCGGTGTAGGGATCCACCCGGCGCTCGAGCACGGCGGCGTGGAGGCGGTCGAAGTCTGACCCGGTGGTGCGGGCGAGGGCCTCCTCCTCCAGGCGGTGGACGACGATGGCCCGCAGCTCGTCGTCGAGGCGGCGGGCCCGGCGGGCGCGCAGACCTCCGGAAGCCTCGAGGTGCGCCCGGTGGTCGGTCACCGCCTGCCACAGCTCGTCGACGCCCGCGCGGTCCTCGGCGGCGGCGACGGTGGCGATGATCGGCGGGCGCCACCCCTCGTGGTGCGACATCTCCAGCATCGACTCGAGGTCGCGCCGGGTCTCGCCCACGCCGTCGCGGTCGGCCTTGTTGATGACGAAGACGTCGGCCACCTCGAGCAGCCCGGCCTTGTTGGCCTGGACAGCGTCGCCCCACCCCGGGTTGACCACGACCACGGTGGTGTCGGCGGCGCCGGCCACCTCGACCTCGACCTGGCCCACACCGACCGTCTCGAGCAGCACCCAGGGAGCGCCCGCGGCGTCGAGGACCCGCACCGCCTGGGGCGTGGCGAGGGCCAGGCCACCGAGGTGCCCCCGGGTCGCCATCGACCGGATGAAGACGCCGTCGTCGAGGGCGTGGTCCTGCATGCGGACGCGGTCGCCGAGGATGGCCCCACCCGTGAAGGGCGACGACGGGTCGATGGCGAGCACAGCCACCTCCACCGACGCCGCCCGCAGGCCAGTGATCAGCGCGCTGGTCAGGGTCGACTTGCCGGATCCGGGCGCCCCGGTGATGCCCACGGTGTAGGCCCGTCCGCCGTGGGGGAACGCCAGGCGGCCCACCTCGCGGGCATCGGGTCCGCCACGCTCGATCACCGACAGGGCCCGCGCCAGCGCCCCACGGTCGCCGCCGCGCAACGCCTCGACGAGCGAAGCCGGATCCCGCTGCCGTGCCATCACGCAGAACCTACCGGCGGGGAAGAGACGCCTCGGCCGAAGGCCGAGTCCTCTCCTCAGACAGCGAGCGGGTGGCGCCGACGGAAGGGACCCGCCCGGAGCCTGCGGAGGGTGGGAGGGTTCCGTCGGTGACGGGCCCCGCTCGCCCTCAGATGGCCACCACTTCGGTCACGCCGTCGACGCGGTCCTTCAGGATGCGCTCGATGCCGGCCTTCATGGTCATGGTCGATGCCGGGCACGTGCCGCAGGCGCCGACGAGCTCGACGGTGACCTTGCCCGTCTCCTCGTCGACCTCCTTGATCACGATGTCGCCGCCGTCGGCCTGCAGGGCGGGCCGGATGACGTCGATGGTGTCGAGGATCTGCTGCTTCACGTGCTCTCCCGGTGGGTGGAGGCCCCAGTGTGGCGACGGGACCACCTTGGTACAACCGGGCGGGACCCCTCGATGTTCCGACCCCGGTGGTTCCCCTACGATCCAGGGGATGCTGGAGATGTTGGCGCACCAGGGCGGATGGGACGAATCGATCTTCGTCGCGGTGCCCATCGTCGTGTTCTTCGCCCTGCTGCTGTGGGCCAAGCGTCGGGCGGAGGCAGAGTCCGGTTCCGACGACGGCAGGGCAACCGACGGCGGGGCAACCGACGCCGAGCCGGCCCCCGGGTCCGGATCGCTCCCCCCGCCCGACGGCGACGCCGACCGCTAGGGGTGGCGCGGGTCGTCACCCGCTCGACCGGCGGCCGGGCCGAGGTCGAGCGCTGGCTGCAGCCCCGGCGCGACATCGTCGCCGAGGTCGCGACCGGAGACGGGCGCTTCGAGGCCGAAGCTGGCCCGGTCACCGACTACCGACGCACCGTCGAGGTCACCGACCTCGGTGACGGGCAGCTCCAGGTCACCTCCACCACGGACTTCCGCCTGAGCGTGCCCTACGTGGGCTGGCTCTTCGTCTGGCCGGTGCGCCGCCACCTCGCCGGGCCACCCCGAACCGACGGTTCCCGCCAGCCCTGGTGGGCACCGCCCGACCGGCTCGACGCCCGGGCCGCCTCGGTCCTCGGCCTCCTCGTGGCCATCTCCCTCGTGGCCGGCTACCTCGGGACGCTCATCAGCCAGACCATCACCTATGCCGCCAGCGAGTTCGGTGTCGACAGCCGAGGGCAGGGCACCACGCTCGCCAGCATCCGCATCGGGGTGCTCCTCGCTCTCGTCCTGGTGGCGGTGGCCGACCGCCGGGGAAGGCGGATGGTCCTGCTCGGGTGCGCTGCCGGCGGCTGCATCTTCGCCGCCGCCGGAGCCCTCGCCCCGTCGATGGCGTGGCTGGGCGCGACCCAGCTGGTCTCGCGCGCCTTCTCGACCGCCCTGGCGCTGCTGATCAGCATCGTGGCGGTCGAGGAGATGCCCAAGGGCGCCCGCGCCTACGCGGTGAGCGTGCTCGGCATGGCAGCTGCGTTGGGGGCTGGCCTGTGCATCATGGCCCTGCCCCTGGCCGACCTCGGCGAGCAGGGCTGGCGCCTGCTCTACTTCGGACCGCTGCTGGGCCTGCCGCTCGTGCGCGGCGTGGCCCGCAGCCTCCCGGAGAGCCGCCGGTTCGGTCTTCCCCACGCCGCCACCACCATGCGCGGGCACCGGAGTCGCCTCGCCCTGCTCGCGGTCTCCGCTCTGCTCCTCGCCCTCTTCACCGCTCCGGCGTCGCAGTTCCAGAACGAGTTCCTCCGCGTCGAGCGCGACTTCTCCGCCGCCCGCATCACGCTCTTCACCCTGCTCACCAACACCCCGGGCGGCATCGGCGTCATCGTGGGCGGCCGGCTGGCCGACGTACGCGGGCGGCGGCTGGTCGGCGCCGTGGGCCTGGCCGGCGGGGTCGGGGCCACCGTGTTGATGTACCTCAGCGGGGGCTGGCCGCTGTGGGCGTGGTCGGTGGTCGGCGCCGTGGTGGGTGGCGCGGTGGTTCCCGCCCTGGGCGTCTACGGCCCCGAGCTGTTCCCGACCTCGCTGCGGGGTAGGGCCAACGGCACCCTGGCCATCTCCGCCGTCCTGGGCAGCAGCCTCGGTCTCCTCCTGGCCGGCCACCTCGCCGACCGCTTCGGGGGGTTCGGGCCGGCGCTGGCCGTCCTCTCGCTGGGCTCGGTGGTGGTGGTGGTGCTGGTGCTCACCCTCTACCCCGAGACCGCCCACCAGTCGCTGGAGGAGCTCAACCCCGAGGACGTCCCCCCGCCGTCACTGGGCGGCCTCGGCGGCTGACGCCGGCAGCGCGGTCACCCAGGCGGCCACGGTCGCCGCCACCTCCTCGTCGCGCCCCCGCAGGTCGTGGCGGGCACCGTCGAGCCAGACGTGGGTCACGGGGCCGGGGATCGTCGCCGTGGCGGCCTCCATCTCCTCGGGCGTCCCGAACGGGTCCCTGGTCCCCGACACGAACAAGCAGGGCACCTCGAGGCGGGGCAGGTGCTCGGTGCGGAGGCGGTCGGGCTTGCCGGGAGGGTGGAGCGGATAGGCGACGAGGACGAGGCCTGCCGCGGGCAGGCCGTCGGCCACCGCCATGGAGCACATGCGCCCCCCCATCGAGCGGCCACCGAGGACCAACCGGTCGCCCGGCGCGCCGGTGGCGGTCGCCAGGGCCTCGGCCTCCTCCACCACCGCCGCCACCAGCTTCGGGGCCCGGTCGGGGGCCCGCCGCCCCTCGCGCCGGTAGGGGAAGTCCATGCGCACCACCGGCGTGGGCGCCAGCGCCGCCTCCAGGGCGAGCAGCGAGGGGTGGTCGCGACCGGTCCCCGCACCGGGAGCGAGCAGGACCCCGGCGGCGCCCGTCACCATCGGTCCCGGTCGTCGGCGCGGTCCCGGTCACCGGTGGGACGGTCCTCGTCCGGGTCGCGCTTCTTCTTCAGCGGCTCGGCGAGGACGAAGCGGCCGAAGTAGGCGATGGCGGCGATCGACAGCCCGACGAGGAGCACGGTGCTGACAACCTCGAGGAAGGTGCTCACGACCGCCCTACGCCAGGAGGATTCGCCGAGCCTCGGCGAGCTCGGAGATCCGGTCGGCGGCGCCGGTCGAGGCGCCACCGTGGTCCGGGTGAGCCTGGCGCACCAGCTCACGGAAGCGGCGGTTGACGTCGCCGCGCCGCGGGGCACCGGAGTCGACGCCGGCGAAGCCCAGCACCTCGAGGGCCCAGCGCTCAGGGTCGGCGAAGGCGCCGACCGACCAGGTCTGGCTCCCCGCCCCGGCCAGGTGGGCGAGGAGAGCCGGGCCGACCGGCCCGTTCCAGCGCACCGCGCGCCGGAGGACCGCCATGACCGACCGCCGGTCGGCGACGTCGAGCCGGCCGGCGGCGTAGACGGCGCCCAGGATCTGCGACTCCGGGGTGCCCGTGTCGTCGAGGTCGAGCTCGAGGGCGTCGCCGTGGCCGCGCAGGCGGTGGCGACTGCGGGCCAGGCCGATCCGGTCGACCTGGAGGCGGTGGCGGAGCCGGGGCTGGGGGATGCGACGGCCGTCCTCGAGGTCGGACATCAGCCGGGTCAGCTCGCCGCTGAGGTCGACGTGCAGCTCGGCCACGTTGGCGGCGACGATCCCCCCGAGCAGGAGGCCCCCGAAGCCTGGGGCGGGCTCGGTCGGCAGCAGCGACCGGCCGACAGCGACCCTCCGGGTGGGGAGGTTGGGTCGGCTGTGCCAGATCTCGAGCTCGGCCAGCAGCACCTGGCCACGCTACCGGCGAGGTGGTCCGGACGCGAAGGCGCCGAGGCCGGCGACGTCAGACGAGGGGCCGGACCGCCGCCCGCAGGTTGGTGGCCGCCTCGGTCACCAGCTCGGGCTCGGCACCGGACCCGAGCAGCTCGGCCAGGGCGTCGGCCCGCTCGTGGATGGCCAGCCACGTGGGACCGTCGACCCCGAACGGTGGGCCCACGTCGTCGAGGATGTCAGCCGCCTCCAGCAGCTCGGTGACCGCCGGCGGGTTGTCGGGATCGCGCATGAGCACGTCGCTCGCCACGTACAGGGTCGACAGCAGGGCCGCCCCGCCGTCGTCATCGTCCTCCTCGGCGTCGAGGGCGTCGGGGTGGTCCATCTCGTCGATGAGCTCCTCGACCCAGTCGGCGTGGCGCTCGGGCACGACCAGCTCGTCGTCTTCCCACACGAACGACACCCGCTCCTGGCGGAGGGCAGCGCTGAGGTCGGCCCGCTGGCCGTCGGACCAGTCGTCGAGGAGGTAGCCGACACCGTCGTCGAGCTCGGCATCGGTCGCGGGACCGTCGCCCCCCGCCGATGTCGTGGCGTCCTCGGGTCCCCGATCGGCTCCGAGGTCGTCGAGCGCCACGCGGCAGTCGACGCACGTGGAGACGGTGGCCAGGTACTCGGCATCGCACTGCGGGCACACCCGGGTGCTCATGGGCTGCTCCCTCCCTGGGTGGTGGTGGCCGTCGCCCAGCGGAGCACGTGGCGACGGAGGAACGACTCGGTTCGCTCAAGCTCGTCGGTGACGGTCTCGGGCCGGCCCCACCCGTGACCCTCACCCTCGTAGAGGTGGAGCTCCACGACGCGACCGAGCCCGCGCAGGCGCTCGGCGATTGCTTCGCTCTGCGCCGGGGGCACGACCTCGTCGTCGGTCCCCTGGAGGATGAGCAGGGGGGTGGTGATGGCGTCGGCCCGGTTGACCGGCGAACGAGCCCGGTACCGGCCGGCCGCCTCGGGGAGCGGGCCGACGATCGAGTGCAGGTAGTGGGCCTCGTAGCGGTGCGTCGTCTCATCGAGGTCGAACAGGTCGGCCACACCGAAGAGATCGACGCCGGCGGCGCAGAGGCGGGGGTGGGACGCCAGGACGTTGAGCACCGTGAACCCGCCGGCGGAGCCGCCCATGATGGCGATGCGACCGGGGTCGGCCCAGCCCCGATCGGCGGCGGCAGCGATCCCGGCGGCCACGTCGTCGGTATCGAGCTCGCCCCAGCGGCCGGCCATGGCCTGGGTGAACGCCCGGCCATGCCCGGTGGAGCCGCGGTGGTCGGGCACCAGCACGGCCCACCCGCGGTCGACCCAGTAGGCGATGCGGGCGTTGAACGTCACGCCCCACTGGTCGGTGGGCCCGCCGTGCACCCAGCAGATCATCGGCGGCGGCTCGCCGAGGGGGCCGTCGGCCCGCCGGTAGAGGCGACCCGGGATGGTGGCGCCGTCGCCGGCGGGCCAGCTGACGAGCTCGGGCTCCGGGAGGTCGGCCGCCTCGAAGCCGGCGACGGGGCCGTGGGCGACGGTGCGACGCCCCTCGCCGGACGGCCCGTCGTAGACGACCACCTGGGTGGGCGTGCGGGCGCCGCTGCGGATCGCGGCCACGCGATCGCCGATCCAGCTGAGCCCTCCGTGCACGGCGCGGCCCAGCTGGGTGGTGGTCCCACCGGCCACGTCGACCACCTGGAGCGACCCGAACCCGCTCTCGTTGCGGGCCACCGCCACAGCGGTCCCGTCGGGCGACCAGGCGAACGAGCGCTGACCCGGGCCCCACGCCGCCGTGCCGTGCTCGTGCTCCTCCATGAGCAGCGGCGACGGCTCCCCGGACGGGCCGACGGGCGACCATGCCACCGCAGTGAGGTTGAGCCATCCGCTCCGGTCGCACAAGAAGCCGAGGCGGGTGCCGTCGGGCGAGAAGCGGGGTTGCTGGACCGCGATGCCCTCGCCACCGGCCACCACCGTCGCCGCACCGGTGCCGTCGGCGCGGCGAACGGCGATCCGGCTGGCGTCCCAGGGCATGGCGGGCACGTCCCACTCGTGCCAAGCCACCCACGCGCTGTCGGGGGACCATGCCGGGTCGAGGCAGAAGTCGGCCTCGGCGCTGAGGCACACGGGCCATGTCGAGCTGTCGAGCGACACCACGGCGACGTGCCTGGTGTCGAGCAGGTAGGCCACCCGGGTGCCGTCTGGGGACACGGCGGGGGCGGCGACCCGCCCCTCGGCGACCAGGCTGCGCGCCGGGCCGCCGTCGCCCGGCTGGTGCCAGAGGCCGCCCTTGGCACCGGCGAACACCAGGCCGGAGCCGTCGGGGAGCCAGTCGAAGGAACCCCCGCCGTAGGCCCGCGCCGGGCTCGGGCCCGGGTCGGAGGTGACCACCCGCTCGGGTCCGCCGTCGGCGTCGAGCACCACCAGGCGACCCCGGCCCGCCTCGGTGACAACCATGGCGACCCGCCGACCGTCGGGCGAGAGCCGCGGCTCGCCGAGGGTGCGGCCCGAGGCGCACATGGCGGCGGTGATCCGGGGAGGCGACATGGCGAGCCATCTTGGCACCCGCCGCCCGGCGACGTGCGGGCGTGGGCCACACCGGCGAGGGGTCGCTACTGTCGGCGGCCATGAGCACCTCGAAGCAGGTCCCCGACCGCAACCTGGCCATGGAGCTGGTCCGGGTCACCGAGGCCGCCGCCCTCGCCGCCGCCCGATGGATGGGCCGGGGCGACAAGGAGGGTGCCGACGGCGCCGCAGTCGACGCCATGCGCATCGTGCTCGACAGCGTCCCCATGGACGGCATCGTGGTCATCGGCGAGGGCGAGAAGGACGAGGCACCCATGCTCTACAACGGCGAGCGCATCGGCGACGGCACCCCGCCGCTCGCCGACATCGCCGTCGATCCCGTCGAGGGCACCACCCTCACCGCCGAGGGCCGGGCCGGCGCCACCTCGATCATCGCGGTGTCCGAGCGGGGCACCATGTTCGACCCCGGGCCGATCGTCTACATGGACAAGATCGCCGTGGGCCCCGAGGCGGCCGGGGTCATCGACCTCAACGCCTCGGTGGCCGACAACCTCGGCGCCGTTGCCCACGCCCTGAGCAAGCCGGTGCGCGACGTCACGGCCATCGTCCTCGACCGCCCCCGCCACGCCGACATCATCGACCAGGTCCGCCGCTCCGGCGCTCGCATCCGCCTCATCACCGACGGCGACGCCCCCGCCGCCATCTCCACCGCCTGGCCCACCTCGGGCGCCGACATCCTCTTCGGGATCGGCGGCACCCCCGAGGGGGTCATCGCCGCCGCCGCCCTCAAGTGCATGGGCGGGGCCATCCAGGGGCGCCTCCACGCTCGTGACGACGCCGATCGGGCGGCAGCCGCCGAGGGCGGCTACGACCTCGAGGCGGTCCTCACCACCGACGACCTCGTG
Organism: Acidimicrobiales bacterium; assembly: GCA_035512495.1. Taxonomy (NCBI): domain Bacteria; kingdom Bacillati; phylum Actinomycetota; class Acidimicrobiia; order Acidimicrobiales; species Acidimicrobiales bacterium. Next base: position 19,935 of record DATKDW010000049.1, on the reverse strand, counting down.
CGCAGCGACAACTGCTTCTTCGCCGCCACCGGGATCACCGACGGCGAGCTGCTCCGGGGCGTCCGCTACACCAAGGAGGGCGCCACCACCCAGTCGCTGGTCATGCGATCCAAGAGCGGCACCGTCCGCCTCATCGACGCCCGCCACCGCCTCGACAAGCTCAAGGAGTACTCGGCGGTCGAGTTCGGCTGACGCGGGCGAGGCGCGAGCGCTAGGTGCGGTCCTGGACGAGCTTGGCCAGCTTGCGCTTGGCCGCCCGGGGGATGAGGGCGGTGCCGGCCACGAAGGCCTTGTTGTGGGCGCCGGGGATGACGAGGACCCGCCCCTTGTCGAGGCCCGCCAGCGAGGCCGCCACCACCTCGTCGGGCATCTGCCAGATCACTTCGGGGCGGGTCGAGGTCGTGTACTCGGCCGTCTCCTGGAACTCGGTGTGGGTCAGCCCCGGGCAGAGTGCCTGGACGACGACGCCGGCCTGGCGGACCTCCTCGGCCAGCGACTCGCTGAAGCTGGTGACGAAGGCCTTGGTGGCGGCGTAGACGGCCATCTTCGGGGCCGGCTGGAAGCTGGCGACCGACGAGACGTTGACCACCGCCCCCCGACCCCGCGCCACCATGCCCGGCAGGGCGGCGTGGGTCAGGGCGACGAGGGCGCCGACGTTGAGGGCGATCTCGTCGGCATGGCGGGCCGGGTCGACGTCGACCAGCGCCCCCGAGGTACCGAAGCCGGCGTTGTTCACGAGCAGGTCGACAGGCCGGGCGTCGTCGCTGAGGCGCTCGGCGACGTTGGCGAGACCGAGGTCGTCGGTGAGGTCGGCGGCGAGCACCTCCACCTCGATGCCGCTGCCTTCGCGGAGGGCGGCGGCAAGCTGGTCGAGGCGGTCACGGCGACGAGCGACGAGCACCAGGTTCGTCCCCCGACCGGCGAGAGCGCGGGCGAAGGACTCGCCGATGCCGCTGGAGGCGCCGGTGACGAGGGCGAGGACGTGTCGGGGTGCGTTGGCCATGAAGGCCACCGTAGGCGCACCCTGGTCGAGTTGTGTGCGCCAGACGTCCGCTCCCGACGGCTGCGGCACACAACCCGAGGAGAAGCGCCACCACCCATCCGAGATGTGTGCGCCAGACGTCCGCTCCCGACGGCTGCGGCACACAACTCGAGGGGTCGCCCGTCAGAGGTGGCGGACGAGCTGGACGAAGTCGCGCCCGTGGCGCCACTCGGGCAGCGGCGCCGCGGTGACGTAGCCGTGCTCGCGGTAGAAGCGCTCGGCCAGCCCCCCGGCGATGGTCCGCAGGGTGACGCGGTCGCATCCTCGGGCCACCGCCACGTCGGTGAAGGCGGCGAGCAGGTGGGTGCCGATGCCCTCGCCCCGCACCGTGGGGTCGGTGATGAGGCGGCCGAGGTAGGCCTCGGCACCCCGCACGTGCCCGGTGGCCGCGCCCACCACCTTGCCGTGGCGGCGGGCGGTCACGGTCATCGCCTCGTCGGGGACCACGTCGTCGCCGTACTGGTCGCGGCTGTAGGAGGCCCATGCCTCGACCAACCAGCGGGCGACCGAGGGCGAAGGTCGCTCGCTCACCTCGAGCTCGACGGGGAGGCCGCCCCGGCCCACGACCCCCGGGCGGCGGAACGAGGCGTCGGCGATCGGCCGCCAGATGCGCTCCCCCTCGTCGTCGCGCCGCTCCTCGAGAAGGTGGACCCGCTCGAGCACCACCTCGGCCCGGTACTCCCGCAGCGCCGCCGCGGCGGCGCGGACCTCGTCGGCCCCTCCGGAGTCGAGCAGCGTCACGTGGGGGTGGAACGGCCAGGTCAGGTGGCGGGCCAGCGGCTCGGTGAACACCGCGTCGCGCAGGCGTCGCACCTCGCCCGCATCGTCGTCGACGGGGAGGAACAGCACCGGGTTGTCGGGCAGGAAGGTGGCCGTCGGCCCGAGTGGCAGCCGGAAGGGACGGGTGTCGGCCGCCGCGGCGCGCAGGACGCCCACCGCGTCGTCGAGGTGTTCCGCGCCCACGTTGACCGGCGGCACCAGCGTGATGTGCGGCGCGATCCGGTGCACCTCGCCTCCCACCGCCCGGCGCAGGGCATCGACCTCGGTGGCCACCGGCTCCGGCAGCAACAGGGCGACACCGAGCCGTCGACGGGGCACGCCGGCACGCTACCGGGAAGGACACCCCGGGATCGCTGCGACCCGGGCGCTGGGTCAGGAGCGGGCGGCGACCTCGAGGCGGACCTGCTGGCGACGCAGGGCGGCGGCGGCCTCGGCCTCGTCGTCGCCACCACTGGCGCGCTCCAGCTTGGCGAGGCGGGCCTCGGCCCGGGCAACGTCGATCTGGTCGGCCAGCTCGGCCACGTCGGAGAGGATGATCACGTGGTTGTCGCTGACCTCTACGAACCCGCCGTGCACGGCGGCGACCGACTCGGAGCCGTCGAGGCGCTTCACGGTCACAGCGCCGATGCCGAGGATGCCGAGGAACGGGGCGTGGCCCGTCAGGAAGGCGATGTCGCCGCCCGTGGTACGGGCAGTGACCATCTCGGCCTCACCGCTGAAGAGGATGCGCTCGGGCGAGACCAGCTCGACCTGGAGGGGCATGGCTCAGGACTCCCGGAGGGCCTTGGCCTTGGCCAGGGCCGACTCGGCACCACCGACGTTGAGGAAGGCCTGTTCGGGCAGGTCGTCGAGCTCGCCGGTGACGAGGGCCTCGAACGAGTCGACCGTCTCCTCGATCGGGGTGGTGACGCCGGGGAGGCCGGTGAAGACCTCGGCGACGTACATGGGCTGGGAGAGGAAGCGTTGCACCTTGCGGGCCCGGGAGACCGTGAGGCGGTCCTCCTCGGAGAGCTCGTCGAGGCCCAGGATGGCGATGATGTCCTGCAGCTCCTTGTAGCGCTGGAGTATCTCCTGCACCCGGCGGGCGACGCCGTAGTGGCGCTGGCCCACGACCTCGGGCGAGAGGATGTTTGAGGTCGACGACAGCGGGTCGACGGCGGGGTAGATGCCGAGCGAGGCGATGTCGCGGTTGAGCTCGGTGGTGCCGTCGAAGTGGGTGAAGGAGGTGAACGGCGCCGGGTCGGTGTAGTCGTCGGCGGGTACGTACACGGCCTGCAGCGACGTGATCGAGCGGCCCCGGGTGGAGGTGATGCGCTCCTGGAGGATGCCCATCTCGTCGGCCAGGGTGGGCTGGTAGCCCACGGCCGAGGGCATGCGCCCGAGAAGGGTGGACACCTCGGAGCCGGCCTGCACGAAGCGGAAGATGTTGTCGATGAACAGCAGCACGTCCTGCTGCTGCACGTCGCGGAAGTACTCGGCCATGGTGAGGGCCGACAGGGCCACGCGCAGCCGCACACCCGGGGGCTCGTCCATCTGGCCGAAGACGAGGGCGGCCTTCTCGAGCACGCCCGACTCGCCCATCTCGATGAAGAGGTCGGTGCCCTCACGGGTCCGCTCCCCCACGCCGGCGAACACCGACACACCACCGTGGTTCTGGGCCACGCGTCGGATCATCTCGGTGATGAGGACCGTCTTGCCCACGCCGGCGCCGCCGAAGAGGCCGATCTTGCCGCCCTGGAGGTAGGGGGTGAGGAGGTCGATGACCTTGATGCCGGTCTCGAACATCTGGGCCTTGGGCTCCAGGGTGTCGAAGTCGGGGGCGGGCCGATGGATCTCCCAGCGGTCCTTGATCTCACCGATGGACTCGACGTCGAGGGGCTCGCCGATGACGTTGAACACGTGCCCGAGGACGTTGTCGCCCACCGGCACGGTGATGCCCCGGCCGAGGTTGCGGACCACGGTGCCCCGGGTGAGGCCGTCGGTGGGCTTGAGGCAGATGGCCCGGACCCGGTTGTGCCCGATCTGCTGGGCCACCTCGGCGGTCACGATCGTCTCGACACCGTCGAGGGTGAGCGTCATCTCGATGGCAAAGTTGATCTCGGGCAGCTCGTCGGGCGGGAACTCGACGTCTACCACCGGTCCGGCGATGCCGACGACACGCCCTTCCTTCAGCTCGGTGCCGGCCTGCGGCTCGCTCGTCATGGTCATGTCGCTGTGTGCTCCTGGCTGCGTCTGGGGTCGGTCTAGCGGTCGATGAGGAGGTCGATGCCACCAACGCGGTCGACCAGGTAGTCGTCGGGGGCGCTCGCACCCTGCGACATGGCCTCGGCGCCACCGACGATCTCCATGATCTCGGTGGTGATGGAGTCCTGGCGGGCGCGGTTCATGATGCGGCTCAGCTTGATGATGAGCTCTTCGGCGTTGTCGGTCGCCGACTTCATGGCCCGCTGGCGGGCGGCGTGCTCGGAGGCGGCGGCGTCGAGGAGGGCGGCGAAGAGCCGGGCCTCGGCGTAGCGCGGGAGGAGGGCGTCGAGGATGGCGTCGGGGGCGGGCTCGAACTCGTAGCCGGCGGAGAAGCTGGACTCCCCGCTCGGGCCCTCGGCGGAGGTGGTCTGCAGCGGCATGAACCGCCGGACGACGACCCGCTGGGAGGCGACCGAGAGGAACCGGGTGTAGACGAGCTCGACCTGGTCGACATCGCCGTGCTCGAACGCCTCGGTGACCACGGCCGCCACCCGGCGAGCGTCTTCGTAGGTGGGCGTGTCGCTCATGCCGGTGAAGGCGTGGTCGACCTTGTAGTTGCGGAACCGGAAGTAGCCCTCGGCCTTCTTGCCGATGAGGATCAGGGAGTAGTCGACGCCGTCGGCCCGGTTGGCCATGACCTCGCGCTCGGCGGCGCGGATCACCGAGGTGTTGTAGGCGCCGGCGAGGCCGCGGTCGGAGGTGATGACCACGAAGGCCACCTTGCGCACGTCGCCGCCCGTGCGCAGCAGCGGGTGGTCGCCGCCGGCACCGGCCTCGGCCAGGTCGCGGATGACACCGGTGACCTGTTCCGCGTAGGGGCGGGCGGCGGCGGCGCGCTGCTGAGCCTTGACCACGCGCGTGGCGGCGATGAGCTCCATGGCGCGCGTGATCTTCTTGGTCGACTGGACGCTCTTGATCCGTCGCTTGAGGACGCGCTCCTGACCACCGGCCATGGCCTACAGCGCCCCGTCCTCGCGGGAGATCTCCTCTTCGGGGAGGATCCCCTCGCGCCGTCCGCCGGCGAGGCGGGCCTCCTCCTCGCCCTGCGCCTTGGCGTCGGGCTCGGCGGCGGCGTCGGCGCTGGCCTCGAACTGCTCGGCGAAGGCGGCGATGCCGGCTTCGAAGACCCCCTCGTCGAGGATCTTCCCCTCGGTGCGGATGGTCTCGACGATGTCGCTGTGGCGGGTGCGGAACCACTCGAGCAGCTCGGTCTCGAACCGGCTCACGTCGGAGACCGGTACGGCGTCGAGGTGGCCGCGGGTGCCGGCGTAGAGCGAGATGACCTGCTCCTCGACTGGCATGGGCGAGTTGAGGCCCTGCTTCAGGAGCTCGGTGAGGCGGTAGCCGCGGTCGAGCTGCGCCTGGGAGACCTTGTCGAGCTCGGAGCCGAACGCAGCGAAGCTCTCCAGCTCGCGGAACTGGGCGAGGTCGCCCTTGAGCGTGCCCACCGCGGCCTTCATGGCCTTCACCTGGGCAGCGCCACCCACGCGTGACACCGACACACCGACGTTGATGGCCGGACGCACACCGGACTTGAACAGGTCGTCCTCGAGGAAGACCTGGCCGTCGGTGATCGAGATCACGTTGGTGGGGATGTAGGCGGAGACGTCGCCGGCCTTGGTCTCGATGATCGGCAGAGCGGTGAGGGAGCCGGCGCCGCGGTCGTCGGAGAGCTTGGCGGCACGCTCGAGGAGGCGGCTGTGCAGGTAGAACACGTCGCCGGGGTAGGCTTCGCGGCCCGGCGGACGGCGGAGCAGCAGCGACACCTGGCGGTAGGCCTCGGCCTGCTTCGAGAGATCGTCGTAGACCACGAGGGCGTGCTCGCCGTTGTCCATCCAGTGCTGGCCCATGGCCGAGCCGGCGTAGGGGGCGAGGTACTTGAACGGGGCGGGGTCCGACGCCGGGGCGTTGACCACCACGGTGTACTCCATGGCGCCGTGCTGCTCGAGGGTTGCGACGAGCTGGGCGACGGTCGACGACTTCTGGCCGATGGCGACGTAGATGCACTTCACGCCCAGACCGCGCTGGTTGATGATCGTGTCGACGGCGATGGTGGACTTGCCCGTCTTGCGGTCGCCGATGATCAGCTCGCGCTGGCCCCGACCGATGGGGGTCATGGCGTCGATGGCCTTGATCCCGGTCTGGAGCGGCTCGTGCACGGGCTTGCGGCCCATGATGCCGGGGGCCTGGACCTCCATGCGCCGGGTGATGACGTCACCGGCGATGGGGCCCTTGCCGTCGATGGGCTCACCGAGGCCGTTGACGACGCGGCCGAGGAGGCCGTCACCGACGGCGACCTGGAGGATGTTGCCGGTGGCCTTGACGGCCTGGCCCTCCTCGATGGTGCCGACCTCGCCGAGCACCACCGCTCCGATCGACTCTTCGTCGAGGTTGAGCGCCAGACCGAGGATGCCGCCTTCGAACTCGAGGAGCTCGTTGACGGCCGCGCCGGGCAGCCCGCTCACGCGGGCGATGCCGTCGCCGACCTCGGTGACGCGCCCGACCTGGGCCGTCTCCATCTCGGGCGAGTAGCCCTCGAGGTTCTTGCGGAGGGCGGCGGTGATGTCGGTGGGGTTGAACGTGAGCTCTGCCATGGGGTCCTATCCCTCGTGCCGCCGAGACCTCGGCGGCGCTTCTCTATCCGATGCGGTCGCGGAGCTGTTCGAGGCGGTGGCGAACGGTGCCGTCGATGACCGTGTCACCGACCTGGGCCACGATCCCGCCGAGCACCGACGGGTCGACGATGACCTTCAGCTCGATCTGCTTGCCGGTGGCCTGCTCCAGTGCGGCGGTCAGGCGGGTGCGCTGGTCGTCGTCGAGGTCGATGGCGGATCGCACCTCGGCGACCGCGCGGGAACGCTCGGCGGCCGCCCGGTCGACGAGGCGGCCGATGATGGCCGGCAGGTCGCGGGCCCGGCCGGCGCCGACCACGAACGAGATCAGGTTCGACGTGATCGCCGAGGCCTTGCCCCCGAGGAGGTCGTCGACGACGCCCTTGCGACGCTCGGCCGGGATGGCCGGGTCGGTCAGGACGCCCCGCAGCTCGTCGGAGCCCTCGAGGGTGCGGGCGAAGCGGAACAGCTCGTCCTCCACCTCGTCGAGGGAGCCCTCGACGCGCGCCACCTCGAAGAGGGCGTTGGCGTAGCCGTCGATGCGGGGGTGGTCAGCCATCAGGCCCGTGCTCCCCCGCTCGTGCCGACACTGTTGATGTAGCTCTCGATGAGGCGCATGTTGGCGTCGCGGTCGAGGTTCGACTCGACGACCTTCTCGGCCAGCTCGATGGCGAGGGTCGCGACCTGGCCCTGCAGCTCGGCCATGACCCGGTCGCGCTCAGCGGCGACCTGGTCGGCGTTGCGCTGGCGCAGCTCAGCGGCCTCGGCCTCCGCCCGGGCGGTGAGGTCGCGCTTCAGCGAGTCGGCGGTCTGGCGTGCCTCTTCGATGATGCGGGCGGCCTCGGCCTTGGCGTCGGCCAGCTGGGCCTGGTAGCCGGCGAGCACCGTGGCGGCTTCGGTGCGGGTGCTATCGGCCTCCTCGATGCTGCTGCGAATGCGCTCCTCGCGGTCGTCCATGGCGCCCTTGACGGCAGGCAGGGCGAACTTGGCCATGGCGGCGAAGAGCACCACGAAGGCGATGGTGCCCCAGATGAGCTCCACCGGCTCGGGCAGGATCGGGTTGGGGGCCTCCTGGCAGGCATCGATCGAGCCGCCCGCCTCGAGGATCTCGATGCAGAGCTCGGCGGCGTGGCTCGACGCCCCGTTCTCCGAGGCGGCACCGGCCACGCCGCCCAGCGGGACGGTGGCGGCCAGGGCCAGGAGCACGAGTGCCACTGACTTCTTGGTTCGCATCAGGCGGTCTTCCTTCCGCGCTCGACCACGAGCGCCTAGGCGAACTTGAGGAGGATGAAGACCACGAAACCGATCAGGGCCAAGGCCTCGGTGAAGGCGATGCCGAGGAACATCGTGGTTCGGACGAGGCCGGCGGCCTCGGGCTGTCGGGCCATGGCCTGGACCGACTGGCCGACGAGGTAGCCGATACCGAGGCCGGGGCCGATGGCGGCGAGGCCGTAGGCGAAACCGGCCGAGATGGCCTCACCGAACGAGATGAGCTCCTCGCCGGTCGCATTGACTTGTGCGAGTACGTCCAACATGTGCTCGTTGTCTCCTGGTTTGACGGTTGCCCGGGCTCAGTGCTCGGGGTGCATGGCACCGCCGATGTACACGGCGGCGAGGATCGTGAAGATGTAGGCCTGCAGGAACGAGACGAGGAGCTCGAACCCGAAGAGGAAGATCAGCATGACGACGGGGAGGGGGAGGAAGACGGCGTACCAGTCCCCGACCCACAGCGCCGCTGAGAGCACGGCGAAGGTGACGAGCAGGATGTGGCCCGCCAGCAGGTTGGCGAAGAGACGGACGGCGAGGGAGAAGGGCCGCACGAGGAAGGTCGAGACGAACTCGATCGGCGTGACGAGGAGATAGAGGGCCGGGGGCACGCCCGGCGGGAACAGGGTCGACTTGAGGTAGCCGCCGATGCCCTGGCTCTTGATGCCGACCACGTTGAACAGCACCCAGACGAGCACCGCGAGGAAGGCGGGCAGCGCCATGCGGGCGGTGCCGGGCATCTGCCAGCCGGGCACCAGCTCCAGCATGTTGTTGAAGAGGATGAAGAAGAACAGGGTGGTGAGGAACGGCACCCACGCCAGGCCCGAGGGGCCCATGGTCTGCATCACGATGCCGTTGCGGATGAAGTCGATGCTCGACTCGGCGACGTTCTGGATGCCGCTCGGCACGAGAGCCGCCTTGCGTCCGGCGAGCACGAAGATCGCCAGGGTGGCGATGACGGCGAGGAAGTAGCCCAGGACGACCTTGTTGATGGCGAACGCCGACCCCTTGAAGAAGATGTCGGGCCACTCCACGAGGTGGCTGATGGGGGGGTACTCGAACGCGAGGATCTCCACGGGGAGCGTCACTCCTTGCTCTTGGAGGGGCGGGGCGGCCGCAGCGCGGGGAAGGCGAGCGAGGCCGAGACGTAGCGGGTCTCCCAGAAGAGGAGGCCGAGGTGGGTGACGATGATGGTCAGGCCGAGCGGCCAGAGCTCGACCCAACCGGCGGTGCGGACGAGCATCACGGCTGCGAAGACGAGGGCCAGGCGCAGGAGGTAGCCGCCGAGCGCCACGCCCATGAGCAGGGCGAGGGAGATCCGGGCGGCCCACACGAGCAGTGCGGCCGAGAGGGCGAGGTTGGCGACGACGAGGACGATGCCGTACAGGGCGGAGAGGGCCCCGTCGAGGCCCCACACCAGGCCGGCGAGGGCGACGAGCACGGGGGCGGCGGGCAGGCCGCGCCGGATCATGTCCCGGGTGAGCACGGCCTCGACGGCCGGGCCGGTGGCCGGCGCGAAGGCGGTCGGGGCGTCAGGCACCGGCCGACCTCAGGTCGCTCGACGACCCGACGGTGTCGTCGGTGCGGGCCCAGCGGGCCGGGCCGGGAGACCGACGGTCACCGGCCTCGAGCCGACGAGCCTCGTGGACCTTCATCTCCTGGTCGTAGCGGAACCAGGTCATGTACATCGAGACCCCGAGCCCCCACAGCGAGAACACGATCGTGAGCACCGGGACGAGTCCGAGCCACCGGTCGAGGAGGAAGCCGATGACGCCGACGAGCATCGGCGTGATGGTGAGCTCGAAGCCGCGCGACAGGCCGTCGCCGAAGCCCCTGCTCATCTCGCGCCGCTCTCGGAGATCCACTCGCCAAGCCATCCTTGATGGAGAGTCTCCCGGCGCGGATGCGTCCGCTGCCGGGGCTTGTGAAACTTTGCGCAATCTAAGCCGACGTTCGGCCACCCGCAAATCCGGGCGCGCCGCGTGACGGCCGCCGAACCTAGTCGGTCGACGCGCGGTCTGCCTCGGCGAGCGGCAGCTCGAGCTGGTCGTCGTCGTCGTCAACCGCCCGCTCAGCCGTGCGAGTCCGGCGGACCTGGGGGTGCAGGACGGTGTAGAGCGCCACCACGAGGGCGGCGGCGAGGAAGGGCACCACCGCGGCGCCGGTGTCGGTGTAGACGGGGTAGAGGACCAGGCCCGACAGGATCGCCGTCCACGCCCAGAGGATGAGCACCGACCGGCGCTGCCCGTGGCCGAGGCGCATGAGGCGGTGGTGGAGGTGGTCCTTGTCGGCCGTCGCCGGGCTGGCCCGGTTCTTGGCCCGGCGCACGATGGCGAAGGCGGTGTCGAAGATCGGCACCCCGAGGATGACGAACGGGATCACCAGCGGGGCGAAGAAGAAGTAGGTCTGGCCGCTGAACCCGTCGGCGGCCGTGCCGCCCACCAGCAGGGTCGAGCACGCCATGAGCAGGCCCAGCAGCAGGGCCCCGGCGTCGCCCATGAAGATCTTGGCCGGGTGGAAGTTGAACGGCAGGAACCCGGCGCACATGCCCACCACGATCACCGCCAGCAACGGGCCGATGTTGGTGGGGAGCAGGCCCTCCTCGAAGAGGCGGTCGGAGTAGAGGGTGAAGGAGACCGCGGCGATGCCGACCACGCCGGCGGCGAGGCCGTCGAGGCCGTCGATGAAGTTCACGGCGTTGGCCATGCCGATCACCCACAGCACGGTGATGAGCGGGGCCTGGTCGGGCGCCAGGGAGAAGAAGTCGGCGAAGGGGACGCGGAAGTACAGCATCGTCACGCCGAACAGCGACAGGACGCTGCCGGCGAGGACCTGGCCGGCCATCTTGGCCGGGGCCGACACCTCGCGCAGGTCGTCGATGAGGCCGACGAAGAAGATGATGGTGGCGCCGAGCACCACGCCGAGAGGCTCCGAGGTGTTGTCGAACAGCTCGTTGAACTGGTCGATCTGGCTGGCGGTGAACATGGCCGCCAGGAAGCCGAGGTACATGGCGGCCCCGCCGAGGGTGGCGGTGGGCCGGGTGTGCACCCGCCGCTCGTCGGGAGCCACGACGGCGCCGATGCGGATGGCGACCAGCCGCACCAGCGGCGTGGTGAGCAGCGTCGTCCCGAGGGCGACGCCGAGGAGGGTGAGGTAGCCCGTCATCGTCGCCGCCACGTTACGAGGGACCGGGTCGCGTCGGGGCTTCGGCCGGAGGGCCGGAGCCGATCAGCTCGGGTACGGGGTGAACTTCGAGCAGAGGACGGCGACCTCGTCGCGGATGGCGGCGAGGGCGGCGTCGTCGGTCCGCGACCGCAGTGCCCGGCCGATGAGCGACGCGATGGTGGCCATCTCGTCGGTGCCCATCCCCGCGGTGGTCACCGCAGGGGTGCCGATGCGCAGGCCGCTGGTGACGAACGGCGTGCGCGGGTCGTCGGGGATGGTGTTCATGTTGAGGGTGATCCCGGCCCGGTCGAGGACGGTCTGGCTCTCCTTGCCGGTGAGGTCGGCGTCGAAGGGCCGCAGGTCGACCAGGCACAGGTGGTTGTCGGTGCCGCCCGAGACGAGGCGGAAGCCCTCGCCGGCGAGGGCCGCGGCCAGCGCCCGGGCGTTGGCCACCACCTGGTGGACGTAGTCGCGGAACTCGGGCTGGGCCGCCTCGCGGAAGGCGACGGCCTTGGCGGCGATGACGTGCTCGAGGGGCCCGCCCTGCAAGCCGGGGAACACCGCCGTGTCGATGGCCTTGGCGTGCTCGGCGCGGGCGAGGATGCAGCCCCCGCGCGGACCGCGGAGCGTCTTGTGGGTGGTGAAGGTGACGATGTCGGCGTGCGGGACCGGCGACGGGTGGGCCCCGCCGGCGACGAGGCCGGCGATGTGGGCGGCGTCGAACATGAACAGCGCCCCGACCTCGTCGGCGATGGCACGGAAGGGCTCGGGTTCGATGATGCGCGGGTAGGCGGTGGCGCCGGCCACGATCAGCTTGGGGCGCTTGGCCAGGGCAACGTCGCGCACCTGGTCGAAGTCGATGCGCTCGTCGCTCGCGGTGACGCCGTAGGAGACGAAGTCGTACAGGCGGCCGCTGAAGTTCACCGGCGAGCCGTGGGTCAGGTGCCCGCCGTGGTCGAGGCTGAGGCCGAGGACGGTGTCGCCCGGCTCGAGGAGGGCGAGGTACACCGCGGCGTTGGCGTTGGCGCCGGAGTGAGGCTGCACGTTGGCGTGGTCGGCGCCGAAGAGGGCCGTGACCCGCTCGCGGGCGAGGTCCTCGGCCTGGTCGGCGAAGACGTTGCCCCCGTAGTAGCGCTTGCCCGGGTAGCCCTCGGAGTACTTGTTGGTGAGGACCGAGCCGGTGGCCTCCATGACGTCGCGCGAGGTGAAGTTCTCCGACGCGATGAGCTGCAGCGTGGTGTTCTGGCGCTCGAGCTCGCGGTCGAGGATGCCGAACAGCTCGTCGTCACGGGTCATGGTCGCTCCTGTCGGTTGGCCCTCCCCGATGGTACCGGTGGGCTCCCCGGCACCCGGACCCGTTCGTCGCGGGCGTACTTGACCGATCGGTCAAGTACGGTGCCCGGCCATGGCCCTCGACCCGCGCACCCCCGTCATCGTCGGCGCCGGGCAGCTCACCCAGCGCTGTGATCCCGCCGACGCCCTCGAGCCCGTCGACATGATGGTCGAGGCCGCTCGCCGCGCCGCCGCCGACGCCACGTCGGCCTCGGTGCTCGCCGCCCTCCAGTCGGTGCGGGTGGTGAACCTGCTGTCGTGGCGCTACCTCGACCCCGCCGCCCTGGTGGCCGAGCGGGTCGGCGCCTCCCCGGTGGAGACCGCCTACACCCCGATGGGCGGCAACACCCCGCAGTCACTGGTCAACAAGACCGCGCTCGACATCCAGGCCGGCCGCCTCGACGTGGCCATGCTCACCGGCGGCGAGGCGGTGCGCACCCGCAACGCCCTGCGCAAGCTCGACCAGCGCCCCGACTGGACCGAGCAGCCCGAGGGCACCGCCCCCACGACGGTCCTCGGCAAGGACGTCCCCATGAACCACCCCCACGAGCTCTCTCGTGGCGTGGTCATGCCCGTGCAGATCTACCCCATGGTGGAGAACGCCCTGCGGGCCGCCGCCGGGCGCTCCCTCGCCGACCACCACGACCGCATCTCGCGGCTGTGGTCGCGCTTCAGCGAGGTGGCGGCGACCAACCCCCACGCCTGGATCCAGGAGGCGCGCACCCCCGAGGAGATCGGCACGCCGTCGCCCACCAACCGCATGGTCGGCTTCCCGTACCCGAAGCTCATGAACTCCAACAACGACGTCGACCAGGCCGCCGCGGTGATCATGTGCTCGGTCGAGGCCGCCCGGGCCCACGGCATCCCCGAGGACCGCTGGGTCTTCCCCTGGTCGGGGTCCGACGCCCACGACCATCCGTACGTGAGCCACCGCGACGACTTGTACTCCTCCCCCGCCATCCGCATCGCCGGGACGCGGGCCCTGTCGCTGGCGGGGGTGGGCGTCGACGACCTCTCCCACGTCGACCTGTACTCGTGCTTCCCCTCCGCGGTGCAGATCGGCGCCGACGAGCTGGGCCTGTCGCTCGAGCGCGACCTCACCGTCACCGGCGGGCTGAGCTTCTTCGGCGGCCCCTGGAACAACTACGTGATGCACTCCATCGCCACCATGGTCGAGCTGCTCCGCGGCAGCGACGACATCGGGCTGGTGACCGCCAACGGCGGCTACGTGACCAAGCACGCCTTCGGCGTCTACTCGGCCCGACCGCCCGCCACGCCGTTCCGCCACGCCGACGTGCAGGCCGAGGTCGACGCCCTCCCCGCCCGCGCACTGGCCGAGGAGCACGACGGGCCGGTCACGGTCGAGACCTACACGGTCATGCACGAGCGCGACGGCTCGCCCGCCACCGCCTTCGCTGCCTGCCTCACCCCCGACGGCGCCCGCACCTGGGCGACCTCCACCGACGCCGACGTGATGAAGGCGATGGTGACCGAAGAGGTCTGCGGCCGCCCCGGCACCGTCTCCGACGCCACCCTCCATCTCACCTAGGTTCAGCACATCCCGGCACCCGGCGTTCTGGCACCAGGATCGCGCCGGTTCTCAGCGCGCTTCTGGTGCCAGAACGGCTGTCACCCGGGGGCTCGGGCGACCAGGGCGCGAAGGCGCCCGCTGAGGTCGGGCTCGACGGTCGCGTCCACCAGGCCGGCCTCGACGGCCAGGTCGAGCGCTGCGACGGCCTGGTGGGGGGCGAGCTCCACCACGAGGGCGCCGCCGGCGGCCAGCCACGCCGCCGAGGTGCGGACGATGTGCTCGATGTCCTCCATTCCGGTGGGCCCCGAGACGAGGGCGCCCGCTGGCTCCCACTCGTCCACCACCGCAGGCAGGTCGTCGGAGGCGGCCACGTAGGGCGGGTTGGCCACGACGACGTCGACCTGCCCGGCGAGCTCCCCGGGCAAGGCGTCGAACCAGTCGCCCTCCACGAGGCGCACCCGGGCACCGGGTCGCCCGACCCCGGCGAGGTTGGCGCGGGCGACCTCCAGGGCCTCGGTCGAGCGGTCGACGCCCCACACGCCCGAGGCCGGGACCTCGACGGCGACGGCCAGGGCGATGGCGCCCGAGCCGGTGCCGAGGTCGACCACCGTCACCGGCCTCGTCCCGTCACCGCCCTGGCAGCGAAGAGCCTCGGCGATGGCGAGGCCGGCAACCTGCTCGGTCTCGGGCCGGGGGATGAGCACCCGCCGGTCGACCATGAGATCGAGGGTGCGGAACCCCCACCGGCCGAGCACGTACTGCAGGGGCTCCCCCGCCCGGCAGCGGGCGACCATGGCGTCGAGGTGGGCAACGCCGCGGGTGGTGGCCGGGTCGTCGAGGCCAAGCACCCACTCCGCGCCCTCGAGGCCGCAGACCTGCTCGACGATCCGCCGGGCGTCGACGCCGGGCGACCCCGCTCCCGACGACCGGAGCAGCGCCTCGGTCTCGGCCAGCAGCTCCCGCCACGAGACGGTGCGCTCGTCACTCACCGCTGAGCTGCGACGCCCGCTCGTCCTGGAGCAGGGCGTCGACCACGCCCTCGAGCTCGCCGTCGAGCACCTTGTCGAGGTTGTAGGCGGTGTAGCCGACCCGGTGATCGGTGAGGCGGTTCTCCTTGAAGTTGTAGGTGCGGACCTTCTCGGCCCGCCCGCCCCCACCGACCTGACCCCGACGCTGCTCGGAGAGCTCGTCGCGCTGGCGGTCCTGCTCGGCCTTGAGCAGCCGCGAGCGCAGCACGACCAGCGCCTTGGCCCGGTTCTGGATCTGGCTCTTCTCGTCCTGCATGGCCACGACCAGCCCGGTGGGCTTGTGGGTGAGGCGCACCGCGGAGTCGGTGGTGTTGACGCTCTGGCCGCCGGGCCCAGAGCTGCGGTACACGTCGACCTGGAGGTCGTTGGGGTCGATGTGGAGCTCGACCTCCTCGGCCTCGGGAAGCACCGTGACGGTGGCCGAGGAGGTGTGGACCCGGCCCTGGCTCTCGGTGACCGGCACCCGCTGCACCCGGTGGGTGCCGCCCTCGTGTTTCATGTTGGTCCAGGCGCTGGCACCCCGGAGGGTGAAGGTGATGCCATCGAAGCCGCCCATCGAGCTCTCCGACGCCTCCATCACCTCGAGCTTCCAGCCCTGGCGGCCGGCGAAGGCCTGGTACATCTCGAAGAGGTCCTTGGCGAAGAGGTTGGCCTCCTCGCCGCCCTCGGCGCCGCGGATCTCGACGATGACGTTCTTGCCGTCGTTGGGGTCCTTCGGCAACAGCAGCACCTTGAGCTGCTCCTCGAGGCGGGCCATGGTGGCCTCGGCGTCGTTGATCTCGGCCCGGACCATCTCACGGTCGTCGCCCGCCAGGTCGGCGAGCATGTCGCGGGCGGTGGCGAGGTCGTTGCGAGCCTGGCGGTGCTCGCGGGACGCGGCGACCACCGCCTCGAGCTCCTTGTGCCGCCGGGTGAGGGCCACGTAGGCCTCCTGGTCGGCGAAGATGTCGGGGTCCGACAGGCGCGCCTCGACGGTCTCGAACTCCTCCTCGAGCGCCTCCAGCCGGTCGAACACCCCTTCAGGTTAGGGGTGCGATCCCCACCACCTCGGCGGGCTCGGCGAGGGCGGCTGCCAGCGCCTCGGTGACCGGGTGCACGTCGCGCTCGGGCACGGCCAGCACGAGGCGGGCGCCACGGCCGTCGGCGAGGCGGGCGTCGGCCGCGGTGGGCACCAGGTCGAGGTCGATCCCGGTGGAGCAGACCACCACGAGCGGCCCGCCGTCGATGGTGGTGCCGGCGGCGGTGGCCGGCCACGGCATGCGCAGGTCGGGGGCCGGCAGGGTGGAGGGCACCGGGGCCAGGTGGTCGGCACCCACCAGGGCGGGCTCGGCGACCAGACGGGACCGCAGGTGACGAGCGGCCGACAGGCGCTGCAGCGGGTGGTCGGCGGCGCCGGGCGTGCGGTGCCGGCGGACGAGCGCCACCACGTCGGCCAGGGCCTCCACGGTGGGGCGGTCGGCGCTCACCAGGGCGTGCGCCTCCCGATCGAATCGGCCGACGCCGATCTCGAGGTGGGGTCCGTCGGGCCCGACCTCGGCCCGGGCGACCTCGAGGCCGGCCACCTCGCCCACCAGTCGCCCGTGCTCGACCACCGGGTCGCAGCCGGCGGCCCGCAGCACCTCGGCGAAGGCGCGGACCCCCGGCTCGATCGCCGGCTCCGGTTCGAGCGCGGCCGGGGCAGCGGGCACGAGGTGGGTGCCCGACACCACCCACACGCGGGGCGGCACAGCCATCTGGGTGGCGCGGCGGGCGAGGGTCCCCGCAGGGGTGGAGGGGTCGTCGCCGTCGACGACGAGGTCGAGCTCGCCGGCGCCTGCCTGGCGGGCCCAGGCCAGGGCGGGGCCCAGGGCACGGGCCCGGTTGGCCTCGACCAGGACCCAGGCCGACGATCCGTGCCGCAGCGCGGCGCCATCGGGGAAGGCCGAGGCGGTGGCCTCGACGGGTGTCCCGGTGGTGTGGGCGGCCAGCGCCGCCAGCTTGGAGCCGAGCAGCGCCGAGCGGCGCTCGGCGTCGAGCGCCACGGGCGGGGCTACTTCTTGTCCTTGGCCCGCTCGCCGTAACGGCGCTGGAAGCGCTCCACGCGGCCGCCGCTGTCGACCAGGCGCTGCTTGCCGGTGAAGAACGGGTGGCACACGTTGCAGAGCTCGACCTTCACGTTGGTCTCGGTGCTGCGCGTCTCGAAGGTGCTGCCACAGGAGCACGAGGCGGTGACGACCTCGTAGGTGGGGTGGATGTCGTTCTTCATAGGGCTGTCCAGTCTACGGGTGGAGGGGGCGGAGCCACCAAGTGGGGCTACGAGCCGGCCTTGGCCGCCTCGGCCAGGAACTCGGCGTTGCTCTTGAAGGTCTTCAGACCGTCCATGAGCCGCTCGAGGGCCGCTGCGGTCGAGCCGCCCTCGGAGGACAGGGCGTTGAGCGCCCGCCGGACCCGCCAGACCTGCTGGAGCTGGGTGCGGTCGAAGAGGAGCTCCTCGTGGCGGGTGGAGGACCCGTCCACGTCGATGGCCGGGTAGATGCGGCGCTCGGCCAGGTGGCGGTCGAGGCGGAGCTCCATGTTCCCGGTGCCCTTGAACTCCTCGAAGATGACCTCGTCCATCTTGGAGCCGGTCTCGATGAGGGCGGTGGCGAGGATGGTGAGGGAGCCGCCCTCCTCGATGTTGCGGGCCGAGCCGAAGAAGCGCTTCGGCGGGTAGAGGGCGCCGGAGTCGACACCGCCGGACATGATCCGCCCGGTCGCGGGGGCGGCGAGGTTGTAGGCGCGGGCCAGGCGGGTGATGCCGTCGAGGATGATCACCACGTCCTTCCCATCCTCGACCAGGCGGCGGGCCCGCTCGATGACCAGCTCGGCCACGGCGATGTGCTCCTCGGTGGGGCGATCGAAGGTCGAGGCGATCACCTCGCCGCCCGTCGAGCGGCGCATGTCGGTGACCTCCTCGGGGCGCTCGTCGACGAGCAGCACCATGAGGTGGACCTCGGGGTTGTTGCGCTCGATCGACCGCACGATCTGCTTGAGCACCGTGGTCTTGCCCGCCTTGGGTGGCGAGACGACCAGGCCACGCTGGCCCTTGCCGATCGGCGAGATGAGGTCGACGATGCGGGCGGTCATGTCGCCGGTCTGGGTGCCGTCCTCGAGGCGGAGCCGCTCGTCGGGGAACAGCGGCGTCAGGTCCTCGAACTGCGGGCGGCGGCGGGCGGCCTCGGGGGCCTGGTCGTTGACCTTGTCGATGCGCAGCAGCGCCGGGTTCTTCTCGTTGCGGTTGGCCGGCCGACTGGCCCCGGCCACGTGGTCGCCCTTGCGCAAGCCGAACTGGCGGACCTGCTTGACCGACACGTAGACGTCGTCGCGGCTGGCCAGGTAGCCGCGGGTGCGCAGGAACCCGTAGCCCTCGTCACGCAGGTCGAGGAGGCCGTCCACGTCGACGGGCTCGCCCACGAAGGCGTCGTCCTGGCCCTGGGGGCCCCGCTGGTCGCGGTCGCGGCCCCGGCGGCGGCGCCGACGGTTGCCGCCGTCCTCGTCGCCGTCGTCGCCCTGGTCCCGATCGTTCTGGTTGCCCTGGTTGCCCTGGTTCTGGTTGCCCTGGTTGCCCTGGTTCTGGTTGCCCTGGTTCTGGTTCTGGTTGCCCTGGTTGCCCTGGTTGCGGCTGCCGCTCTGGTTGCCGTTGCCGCCCTGGTTGCCACGGTCCTGGTTGCCGTTGCTCCCGGCGCCGCCACGATCCTGCTGGCCGCCGCCCTGGCCCCGACCCCGCTCCTGGTCTCGCTGGTCCTGACCACTCTGGTTGCGGTTGGCGCGGTCCTGGTTGCCGCCACCCTGGCCGCGGTCCTGGCGGGCCTGGCGAGCCGGTCGGTCGTCACCGGAGGAGCGCGCCCCCCGGTCCTGCTCTGCGGGCTCGCTGGTGTCGTCGTCGGTCTCGGCGTCGCCGGTGTCGACGTCGGCGTCGGACTTGGCCGCACCGCGAGCACGCCCGCGGCGGGCGGGCGCCGGCTCGGCCTCGGCCTCCGGCGCCTCGTCCTCGGCCGGCGCCGAGGTGATGCCGGCGGTGGTGAGGATGAGGTCGACGAGGGTGGCCTTCTTGGCGCGGGTCGTGGGCGTGGCGCCCATCGCCCGGGCGATGGTCAGCAGCTCGTCGCGCTCCTTGCGCTCCAGCACCGAGCGCTCGAGGACGGGCTCGCTCATGGGGTTCCCCAGATCTGTCGTGAGAGGGCGGGATCCCGGGCGGCGTCGCTCGTCAGCGCGAGCCGACCGACCGGGAGGGAGAGGTGCTCGGGCCAGGCGGTGGACGGGTGCTCCGTCTCGCAGGGCGAGAGCCAGTGGGGTGGGCCGACGGCCCACGAACCACGGCCGGGGATCCTACCCCAGGTTCCCTCAGAAGGGCCATCGGGGCCCGTCACCGACGGAACCCTCCCACCCTCAGAAGGGCCAGAGGGGGTCGGTTGCGGTGACCAGGGCGCCCACGGCTGCGAGGCCGGCCACGGCCAGGCCGATCACCCCGCCGACGACCCGCTTGGCCCGCTTGCCGCCGTCGGTCCACCAGATGGCCGCTCCGGCGAGGGCGCCCCCTGCAAGGCCGCCGAGGTGGCCGCCGATGGAGATGCCGGGCACCGCGAAGGTGATGACCACGTTGAGGACGAGCAGCCCGCCGATGCCCGACTGCATGGGGTCGACCCCGCGGTGGCGCATGCCCACCACGGCGGCGCCCATGAGGCCGAACACGGCGCCCGAGGCGCCGGCGGTGCGAGCATCGGGGGAGAGCAGGAGGGCGCCGAACGCCCCCCCCAGCAGGCCGGCCACGTAGATGACCCCGAAGCGCACCCGGCCCAGCGCCGGCTCCATCATCTGGCCCAGCATGTAGAGGATGAACATGTTGAAGCCGAGGTGGACGAGGCCGAAGTGCAGGAAGCCCGAGGTGACGATCCGGTACCACTCCCCCGCGGCCAC